>CAZCRQ010000112.1:0-8937 GCA_964501095.1 uncultured bacterium
CTATAACAATTATAACTGAATCCTATTTTGGACAGGTGTGATGTTTTAGTATATTATTAAAAGTTCTATCGATGATGATATGTGATAAAATTATAAAAAATAGCAATGCTTCCCTTCATTCAGCATGACAAGGCGCGAATTATGCGCTCTTCTCGATGACGCATTTAATAGCATCGTATGAAAAAGAGGTTTGAAAAGGCGGAGAAGTAATCTAATGCCTACATTAACCATCGACGGTAAAAAAGTCGAAGCGGAAAACGGGATGACCATCCTCTGGGCAGCCCGTCAAGCCGGAATCCATATCCCGACATTGTGTTACTATCCCTGGTTTCCGCCTCAGGGCAATTGCCGTATCTGCCTGGTTGAAATCGAGGGTGTCCCGAAATTGCAGATTTCCTGCAACACCCCGGTTCGTGAGGGGATGGTAGTGCATACTAACAACGAACGGGTGTTCAAAGCACGGCGCGGGATTATGGAGTTTTTACTGATCCATCATCCCCTCGATTGCCCGATCTGCGACCAGGCGGGGGAGTGCGATCTCCAGGATTACGGTTACAAATACGGTTTCCCAGTGGGACGATTCCAGCATCAAAAACGCACCTTCCCGAAAACTGATTATGGCGAGAAGATTTCCAAAGAGGTAAATCGATGTATTCACTGCCGTCGCTGCATCAATCTGGCGGAAGAATATCTTCATGTATCCAAGATCGGGGCATTTAATCGCGGCGACCATACCGAGATCGGGTCATACGTTGAAACAACTATTCCCAGCGATTTTACCGGAAACTTGATCGACATCTGCCCGGTTGGAGCGCTGACCGACAAGAAGATGCGCTTCAGTGTTCGTGTCTGGGATTTGGAGCATGTGCCCGCCCATCGTCCGGATTGTGAATACGGGTGTAAAGTACTGCTTGGCTTGTATCGCGGGAAAATCTATCGTGTCACGGCGCGCTTCGATGAATACCGGGTGATGAAGAGCATGATCTGCGATGAATGTCGGTTCGATCACTACAATCTTGAAGATTGGGTGCTTGACACCGATGATGATATAAAAACCTCAATAAAAGCAATCAAGATTCCGGAACCGGAACATGGCTGAAACCCTCGCATTTCTGATTGAAAAAGCGGCTGTCGCGGTCTTCATGTTTATTGTCGTGCTGACCGTGGTGGCATGGGCGACATTGGGCGAAAGGAAGATCGCCGGATTTTTCCAGGATCGGCATGGACCGAACCGCGCTGGTCCCTGGGGACTCTGGCAGCCGATCGCCGATGGCGTCAAGTTTTTTATGAAAGAAGAGTTCATCCCGGATCGCGCTTATAAAGTCTTGTTCATCATTGCGCCGACTTTCACCTTCATGGCGGCAGGATTTCTGATGGCGGCGATTCCCTTCGGCGATCGGATTGTTCTCTTCGGACGCGAGATACTTTTACAGATCGCCGACATCAACATCGGAGTCCTCTATCTCCTGGCGATCAGTTCGCTGGGGACGTATGGAATCGTGATCGGCGGCTGGGCGTCGAATAACAAATACTCTCTCATGGGCGGCATTCGTACCTCGAGCCAGATGATTTCGTATGAAATCGCCATGGGATTGGCGCTGATCGCCCTGTTGCTCGATCATAATACTCTCTCCCTACGCTCCATCGTGCAGCAGCAAGGGGGAGCGATCTGGCATTGGAGCCTCTTCAGCCATCCGATTGGATTCATCATCTTTGTCGTAGCGTCTTTTGCCGAATGCTCACGCATCCCCTTCGATCTGCCAGAAGCGGAAAATGAGCTGGTCGCCGGGTATCATACCGAGTATTCGTCGATGAAGTTCGGGCTGTTCCAGTTTGGTGAATACACGCACATGACCGTCGCCAGCGGGATTATTGTCTCCTTGTACTTAGGCGGCTGGCAAATCCCGTTTATCAATGCGCCAGAGCAGGGATCATTTTTCTGGGGATTGGTCTCTTTTGGGGCTTTCTGGGTGAAAACTCTGGTAATGATGTTCGTTTTCATGTGGGTGCGCTGGACTATCCCGCGCTTTCGATATGACCAGTTGATGAGCCTGGGCTGGAAGAAGCTGATCCCATTAGCGTTGGTAAATATCGTATTTACTGGCATGCTGCTCTTGATATTTCAGCATTTGGGATGGGCGAGGTGAGCAGGCTCCTTTTGAGGTCTATTTTCAAGATCAGCATGTCGGACATTTTTACGCGGATATGATGATTGACATCATTCCCATCCTGTATGTTTGATAAAGGAGGAGAAACGTGGATCAGACAAACCGCGATCCATTCAACAAATACAATCTGACTTTATTGGAGCGTCTCTATCTCCCGGCGATCGCCAAGGGGATGAGCGTAACTCTGTCTCACTTTTTCCAGAAGGCGGTGACCATCCAATACCCCGAGCAGAAGCGAGCCGTGAGCCATCGCTGGCGGGGGCGTCATGTTTTGAAACGGGATGAATTCGGACGTGAGCGCTGTGTCGGCTGCCAGATGTGCGAGCTGGCGTGCCCGGCGGATGCCATCACTATCCAGGCGGGTGAGGTTCCACTTGAGAGACGTTACCTCCACACTACCGAACGTTATGCCATCACTTATGAAATCGACATGCTCCGTTGCATCTACTGCGGCTTGTGCGAGGAAGCCTGCCCGGAAGCGGCGATTTTTTTGACTCCATTCTATGAATTTGTCGAAGATAATCGTGATAAATTGATTTATAACAAGGAGATGCTGACCGAAAAGGAAGGCGGATCGATTTTTTACAAGGATTGAAGGATTGTTTATGATGCAGACTTTTATGTTTATTATATTGACGGTAATTACATTATTCAGCGCCTTGATGGTGGTGACACGGAAAAATCCAATCGCCAGCATTCTCTATCTAGTCTTGGTGTTTTTCTGTTTCTCGGGGTACTATATCATGCTGGGGGCGCAGTTTCTCGCCGCAGTGCAGATTATTGTTTACGCCGGGGCGATCATGGTGCTATTCCTCTTTGTCGTAATGATGCTCAATTTACGCGATCCGGAAGCCGTCGAGGGAAAACCGTTGCCTTGGCAGACTATGGGTTTGTTTATCGGAATCGGCGTGGGGATTGTGTTGCTTTCATACCTGGCGGGCAGTCCCGGACCGGGGATTCCATCCCTCGAACCGACCAAGGAAACTTATGCCTTGGGCAGTGCGAAATTCATGGGTAAGAGCTTGTTCACAGATTATGTACTGCCCTTCGAGATCGCCGGCGTGTTGCTGCTGGCGGCGGTCATCGGTGCGGTGGCATTGGCGAAAAAAGATCGAGCCTGAGATGACTATTTCCTTATCGCATTACTTGATATTGGCGGCGGTTTTATTCGGTATCGGGGTGGTCGGCGTGCTTACCCGACGTAATATTCTGATCATCCTGATGTCGATCGAGTTGATGCTGAATTCCGCCAACCTGACCCTGGTGGCTTTCAGCTTTTATCTGCAGGACATCGGAGGGATGATGTTCGTGCTCTTCACCATGACTGTCGCCGCTGCGGAAGTGGGTGTCGGACTGGCGATTGTGGTTACCATCTTCCGAAATAAAGCGACAATCGATGTCGGTAAGTTGAATCTGTTGAAATGGTAAAAGAGGCTTCAGGCTTCAGGTTTTAAACCTGTAGCCTGTAGCCTGTAGCCTGAAGCCTATTGCCTTGATAATTTGAACTATGCAATAAATCGGGAGACATGCCGTGGATTACGCGGTTTTGATCATAATCTTTCCCCTATTAGGATTGATTCTTAACGGATTTTTCGGTAGAAAGTGGTCGGAAACAGCCGCAGGTTGGCTTGCCAGCTTGATGATCGGCTGCTCCTTTATCATTGCAGTCGCTTTGACCTTGGAGCTGTTTAGCCTCGATCCTCATGACCGTCATGTCAATGTCGAGATCTTCCGTTGGATCACGGTTGGCAATCTCAAGCTCGATTTCGCTTTCCTCATCGATCCGCTCTCCTCGGTGATGATTCTGGTGGTGACCGGCATCAGCTTCCTCATCCATATATATTCCATCGGTTACATGCACGGCGACCCGCGAGTCCGTCTCTTCTTCGTCTACATGAACCTGTTTGTCTTCTTCATGCTGGTTCTGGTGCTCGGGAACAGCTATCCGGTGATGTTCATCGGCTGGGAAGGGGTCGGATTGTGCAGTTATCTCCTGATCGGATTCTGGTGGTCGGATCAGGCGAAAGCCGAAGCGGGGATGAAGGCGTTTATAGTAAACCGCATTGGCGATTTCGGGATGCTGATCGCAATGTTCCTGATGTTTTATAATCTTGGCACGTTGACATTCGAAGGTGTGTTTTCCGGGGCGGCGGCTCAGTGGGGGAATGATATAGGTGCGCCGACAATCACGGCGATTACTTTACTTTTGCTCATGGGCGCCATCGGAAAAAGCGCCCAGTTGCCGCTCCATGTCTGGCTGCCGGATGCCATGGCGGGTCCGACCCCAGTCAGCGCCTTGATTCACGCTGCCACCATGGTTACCGCCGGGGTTTACATGATCGCCCGGTCGAACCTCCTCTTCATGCTCGCGCCTACCTCGATGACGGTGGTGGCGGTTATCGGTGCGCTCACCGCACTCTTCGCCGCAACAATTGGTCTGAAGCAGTTTGACATAAAGAAAGTCCTTGCCTATTCAACCGTCAGTCAGCTCGGTTACATGGTGATGGCATGCGGAGTGGGCGCCTTCACCGCCGGAATTTTCCACCTGATGACCCATGCGTTTTTCAAAGCGCTGCTCTTCCTCGGCTCCGGTGCGGTGATCCACACTATGCACGGCGCCCTGCATCAGGTTCACGACCATCACACCGATCCGCAGGACATCCGCAACATGGGCGGCTTGAAAAAGTACATCCCGCTCACGTATACAACATTTGTCATTGCTTGTTTTGCTATTGCTGGAATTCCTGGACTATCCGGATTCTTCAGCAAGGATGAGATTCTAGCGTCAGCTTACGCTTCAGGGAATATCTTTGCCTATATTTTGGGACTTGGTGCAGCGATCTTGACCGCATTTTATATGTTCCGTCTTGTCTATCTAACTTTCCATGGCGAATACAAAGGACCCTCCGGCAGTGCGGTAGGATTACAGGAAAGCCCGGGAACGATGACTACGCCGCTGGTGATCCTCGCGATCCTTTCGATTATCGGCGGTTACATCGGTCTGCCGCTAGTGTTGGGAGAAAAAATCAACATTTTTCACGATTGGATGCACCCGGTGTTTGCAGAGGGGGTGAGCCTCGCGCACTCTCATCCCCAGCACCTCACTCATGCTGCCGAGTGGATTTTGCTCGCGGTCAGTGTAGTCGCGGCGATATTTGGGCTCTCCATCGCTTGGTCGATGTACATCAAACGCAAGATCGTTGCCAAACCGGACGCCGAACAGCGGGGCATTGAGCTTGTACTCTACCGCAAGTACTATGTCGATGAATTGTACAGTTTCAGCGTTGTCAAACCGCTGATTCAACTGAGTCGCTGGGCATGGAAGATCATCGACGATGGTTTAATCGACAGTGTGATGGTGCTCGGCAGCGCTAAATCGGTGCGTTGGATCGGCGGAGGACTACGCCAGATGCAGACTGGCGCTGTCGGCAGCTATGCCCTGATGATCGCCGCCGGTGTCATTGTGATTCTTGTTTTTTATCTTGTCAGGTAGTAGGGAGCAGATAATGTCCATCTGGTTGTCTTCGATCATATTCATACCCTTAATCGGGGCGCTATTCTTTTTGTTATTGCCGGCGAACAACGGTAAGGTGCTGCGGCGTGCGGCGTTCATCGTGATGATGATCGACTTCCTGGTCAGCCTGCCCCTGTTCTGGCTTTTTGACGCCGGCAATCCCCGTTTCCAGTTCGTCGAAAACGTGGAGTGGATCCAATCGCTGGGGATTCGCTACTATCTGGGAGTTGATGGCCTCAGCCTGCTCCTCGTGCTGCTGACTACCTTTCTCGGACCGATTATCGTCTTCGGCAGCGGAGGAATCACCAAGCATCTCCGAGGCTACTTTATAAGTATGCTGCTCTTGCAGACGGGGATGATCGGGACCTTTCTCGCACTCGACCTCTTCCTTTTCTACATCTTTTGGGAAGTGATGCTGATCCCGATGTATTTCCTGATTGGGATTTGGGGTGGAATTGAACGCATCTACGCTGCCGTGAAGTTTTTTATTTATACAATGGTTGGCAGCTTGCTGATGTTAGTTGGAATACTTTGGATATATTTCAATACAAGTATTCCCGATCTCGGACATACATTTGATTACACGCTGATCTTGCAGTATGCCCAATTTCCGGTGCAAGCGCAATTGTGGTTATTCGCCGCTTTCGCCTTGGCGTTTGCGATCAAAGTGCCGATGTTCCCGTTTCACACCTGGCTTCCCGATGCGCATGTCCAGGCGCCCACCGCCGGTTCGGTCATCCTTGCCGGGGTGTTGCTGAAAATGGGAACTTATGGCTTCATCCGTTTTGCCATGCCGCTGTTCCCCGAGGGAGTCGATTATTTCCGCCCGTTGATGCTGACCCTGGCGGTGATCGGGATCATCTACGGTGCGATGGTCAGCATCGTGCAGCCGGACATGAAAAAGCTGGTGGCGTTCAGTTCAGTCAGCCATCTCGGGTTTGTCATGCTCGGTTTGTTTGCCTTGAACCTGCAGGCGGTCACCGGGGCGATGATTCAGATGATCAATCATGGGCTCTCTACTGGCGCCTTGTTTCTCCTCGTGGGAGTTGTCTACGACCGACGCCATACTCGTCTGATCGCGGATTACGGCGGTATCGCCAAGGTGATGCCTCTTTATGCCGCGGTGTTCATGATTGTCATGCTCTCTTCGGTCGGACTGCCCGGATTGAACGGATTTGTCGGCGAATTTCTAATTCTGGTAGGTACTTACAAGACCGCACCGGTCTGGGCGATCCTTGGCGCGACCGGTGTGATACTCGCCGCCGTCTACCTGCTCTGGATGTACCGACGGGTTTTTTTCGGCGAGTTGAAGCACGAAGAGAACAAATCGCTGAAGGATTTGAACGCCGCGGAATGGGCGAGTTTTATCCCTATATTAATTTTAATTGTCTGGATCGGAGTCCATCCGGATACATTTTTGTCTAAAGTATTAGTGAGCGTGAAGTATTTCCTCGAACAGATGGCTAGATAGTTGAATAACTTCGGAAAATCTTCACCACCAAAGCACGAAGTCACTAGGACACGAAGATATAAAGATCGATTGGAGCGATCATATAATGTTTGATCAACTTATCGCCACCATGCATGTCGACCGGTTGCTGCCGGAAATCCTGGTTCTCGCGGTTGTGATGATTGCGATTCTGCTGGATGTAGTGTTGCCGCGCGGCAGGTCGACACGGGGTGTCCAGATTGCGACCATTATCGGACTGCTCGCTGTCCTGGTCGTTTCTATGATCACCCGTAAAAACAATGGCTTGGCGTTTGGGGGAATGGTTGTCATCGATAAATTCGCAGTCTATTTCCGTCTCATCTTCACCATGATCACCCTGGTCATTGTCGCGGTCAGCGAACACTATATCGAACGATCCAGGATTCGCATAGCGGAATATTATCTTCTGCTCTTGTTTGCATTATTTGGCATGATGTTGATGGGAATGGCGAAAGACCTTTTGATTCTCTTTCTTGGTATCGAGACGATGTCGATCAGCCTGTATGCGTTGGTCGGACTCTCACGTCACCGCGCCTCGTCGAACGAAGCGGCGTTGAAATACTTCATGCTCGGCGCCTTCGTCACCGGATTTTTCGTTTACGGCATCGCCTTACTCTATGGCGCCGCCGGTTCGACCAACATTGAAAACATCTCCGCATTCATTTATGGCAACTCCTACAATCTGCCCGTGATTGCCTGGGCGGGGGTGTTGCTGGTGCTGATCGCGCTGGGATTCAAGGCGGCGCTGGTTCCCTTCCACTGGTGGTCGCCGGATGCTTATGAAGGTGCCCCTACTACAGTAACCGCCTTTATGTCCACCGCGCCGAAGGCGGCGGCGTTTGCAGCGTTTTTACGTGTTTTCTATCTCGGTTTCGGCGACCTGGTGCAGGGCTGGAGCGCCTTGCTCTGGTGGATTGCCGTGATCACCATGACCTTTGGCAACCTCCTGGCGTTACGTCAGGACAGCGTCAAACGGATGCTCGCATTTTCCAGCATCACCCACGCCGGGTACCTGGTGGTGGCGCTGCTGACTTATGACAAATTCGGCGCTTCGGCGCTGCTCTTCTACCTCTTCGTCTATGCCTTCATGAACATCGGGGCGTTTGTGGTGGCGATCGCCGTCAACCGCAACGAGGATGACAACCGCGGTTACGACATCAATGATTACCGCGGTCTGGGATTCCGCAGACCAGGGATAGCCTTCGCCATGCTGATTTTCATGCTCGCCCTTGCCGGAATTCCACCTACTGCGGGCTTCTTTGGGAAATACTACATCTTCAGTGCCGCGGTGAAATCCGGTTTTGTCGGGTTGGTAGTGATCGGTGTGCTCAACAGTGCAGTTAGTGTCTACTACTATTTACGGGTGGTGGTCACCATGTACCTGCGCGACCGCGAACCTGCCACCGAAGGCGCCATCTTCTGGAAAACCGATCTCGCCGTGGTGATCCTGGTCTGCGCGGTGCTGGTGATCTACTTCGGAATCGTTCCGGATAAATTGCTGGCGGTGGCGAGAGCCTCGGTGGGGATGTTGATGTAGTGTCCGCATGGTAAACCGCTGCACCATAGTATCATCTTCTATAACTCTTCGATAGAAAACAAGAGTGTGAGCTTTAGCGCGTTATTAAGTGCGAGCTTTAGCTCGTTTCGAGGGTTCGGAGTTTACGCTTTAGCGTGGCGGAGTTCGGAGTTCACGCTTTAGCGTGGCGGAGTTCGGAGTTCACGCTTTAGCGTGTCTTCGCTTATGATTCAGAATTCGTGTTTTTATT
>CAZCRQ010000113.1:0-8885 GCA_964501095.1 uncultured bacterium
GTCAGCCGTCCTCGGCTGACACATTTTAGTGGTGTCAGCCGTCCTCGGCTGACACATTTTAGTGGTGTCAGCCGTCCTCGGCTGACATATTTTAGTGGTGTCAGCCGTCCTCGGCTGACACATTTTAGTGGTGTCAGCCGTCCTCGGCTGACACGTTGCAATCCCTTGTGCAATCCCTTGTTGCAACCCCTTGTTAAGCCACACAAGGGGCTGCAATCCCTTGTTGTCGTACTCTTGCTATGTCTTTATAGCGCAGTATTGACCGCCCAACCTGTCGCCGACAGCGCAGAGTACTTTGCCAATACAAATGAAATCTGGATTTATTTAGCTTCCGAGGTGAGCACGACAACCAGCAGTGTCATCATCAGCGGAATCATAATCGATGATGACAACGGCGGGAAGAATGACGATCTGACATTGCGTGGCGGTGAGATTGTCAACACTACCGATACCGGAGCAATCGTTAAAATCCGTCCGATGTTCGGCGGTGTAATCGACACCTATACTTATGAAGATGCCGAAGGTACTCAAATAACCGCCCAATGCTGGGGTAATGATTACAACGACATTATCTCAATCGAGACCGATTTGGAACATGAAGAGATGCGCCTTTTCCTTCCCGCGGGTTCTGTGATCGATCCGGATGGGGCGAATTGTCTGGCTGGTTGGATTCCTTTGCATTATCACCCCACACCTGAAGATGAGAAAGTCCTCCTGACCGGCATCAGCTACAATGAAATCACCAATACCCTGCGTTTTGAGTTCAATGCGACAATGCAATACGACCAGATACCTGAGGACATCAGCACCGACCATCCGCAAAATCCAAATTGGCCTGGTCCGGGCAATGGAATTCTCGATGTCGTTCCGAATGAGGATCGCACGGGTAATGGCGTTCTTGACCTGGAGACCAATGTTCGTTTGACCAGCATTGAATTCAAAGATTCGCGTGGCGGGATTTTTGTTCCCGCCAGCGCTCTGGATCTGACCGCCCATGATGCAAACGTTCTCGATCTCCAGTTATCAAGGGCATACCGCGCGGCGCTCGAACGGTTATTCCTGGATTCCTTGACAGTATCCATCGATCCCTATGCTTTTGTCGATGTCAACTATAACTCAGTGGAACCGGTCGTGGATCGTGAAGTCGATGTCATTGTCGATACGAATCCTTTACTGGCTGACAGCGCTAAATATGATCTGGGCGATAATCTCCTGGTTGTCTGGTTCAATCAGACTCTGACAGCAGATATCGCAAACTATATCGTCGTGCCGAAATTCTGGGTTTATGGCTACACTGCGACCGATACCTTGGAGATCTATTTGAGCGGGAAGACGCTGGTGGGCGTGGTCGATTTGAATCGTGGAGCACGTATCGGTTTGAAAGTTCCGGACGCCCGAGTCATTGAAGAGTTCTATTATGAAAATGAGGGTGCTGAATTTGAAGTGCGTCTCAGCCCGGATGCCGTTATAAGTTCCCTCGGAAACGGCAACAAGGAAACGCAAACAGAACTCGTATTTATTGCTGAGACAGCGAGCGGAAAAGCTCCTGCGGTCAGCGCCGCTGATCCCCTCTATTACGATGCCTTCGCAAATCAACTATATGTCAAGTTTGACACTCGTCTAGACCAGGCGATCGAACTAAGTGGATTCAGTTTGGTGATAATACAGGATGCATTGTGTCAGCTGGGGACGGCTGACACCACTACCATAACCCTCACCGGCGGTGTGGCGGAACGTGTCGATGGAAACCGAGCGCTTCGCATCACTTTGAATGGAACTGATGAAAAAGCGTTTGAAACCAGCGTTGGTAAGATGAATGCGACACTACAAATTGAACCTTACAGCATCAAACAACAAACCAAGCTCAACGGCAATCGTCTGATCACAGATCAGGCGATAGAATATCGGAGGGATCCTAATCCACCTTTGCCTAAATACGTGTTCTATGATTTTCAGAACAATCGTATCATTCTTAAGACTCAGCCTGTATTGCCGGACAGCTTGGTTGATTTGACCAAGGTGATCTTTGCGGGGGTCGAGCTAACTGATCCTGTCGCGGTGGAAGTTGGATCAGATAGTCTGGTCGAGGGAGATGCCGATCGACTCTATCTCTACCTGGATGAGAGTACCGGACTAGCGTTGAATAATCTCGAGATAGAGGACCGGGATTCCATCGTTTGTTCTTTCGATGCCGGTTTCCTGCGCAGCGGGGATGGGTTGGAATCTGCACAATTCACCAATGTCATTGATAAAACCTCCTTGGTCAGTCAAGCGAACCAGGTAGAAATTTTAATCGGTTACGGGCGGGATTTTTACATCCGCGCCTTCCAGGTCTTTCCCACCCTGCCGCGGAAAATTCACGCCTCCATCCGTAAGGTATCACCGCATGCGACCTGGTATGTCGCCAATGACCAATGGGTGGCGATGAATAAGCTGAACGGGGTTTTCCATTATCATGAAGAATCAGGCAGATTGATTGAGATGCCCGCGGTGGTTCCGATGAAGCCGGCGGAAGTGGATTCCGCAGTCAAATACTTTGAAACGATGACTCCAAAAGATTCAGTGCGTGGAGTCTATACTCAGATTGTCGATGTTTTCGCAGGCAACCTGGCGGATAAAGTGCCGGAAAGAATCAACCTCCTCTTCACAGATATATTCGATGATTATGGAGAAGCAGGCAGGAACGATTCCAAGGCTAACTATTGGAAGCATGGATACTTCAACCCAATCGATCTTCCCGGCAGTTCTGATGAATATTCCAACAACACCGAGTTGATCGTTCTCGATTCCTATCCGCAGAGTTACAATATCTATGGCGAGCGGAGTTATATGTGGGACAGGACGAATAATGAATGGGATGCTGGAGATACTGTCGAAGTCAAGCGTGGACTCCCCGCCCTCGCCAATTTATTCACCGAGTACGTTCTGTACAAAGTCGACCGATACGAAGAGTCGTGGATTCGCAAGGGACTCGCTTACTTATCCGAATTTCTGGTCGATGACCTTCCGCATTTCTATGGCGAGACAGCAGCGAAGGGAATTGCCGGTGGAAATGTTCTCACACGTATCGGATCCGATTATAACAGCCGTACCGATTACGTTCATCTCTTCATGTTTTTCCTCTATCTCTGGGAGAAGTATGGAGGCAACGACCTTCTGACGGAAATAGCGGAATCTCCTTATATTGGAATCAACAGTATCGAACGTGCAATTGCTCATCGCCAGGATCAACTCCCGGAATGGTTGCGGGGTAAGTCCTTGAAACAAATCTACCTGGATTTTGCCACTGCCAACCTGTTGGATGCTACCGACACCACCGCACATGATCAGGGGATCTATGAATTCGCAAATATCAACACTCGTTCTACCGTACGAGGTACTCAATTAAAATGGAAACCCGCTTCGATTTCGGTTAAAGATAATCCGCCGTACTTGAAAAAATCCACCGAGTGGGGTGTCGATTACTATTATACCTCGTATGGTCTTTATGATCCCAATTTGGTGCTTCAAGATCCGCTGGTAGAATATCCTAGGTGTCGGGAGAGTGAAACTGTGGTGGTTTTCGCCGGAGTCGATGGCGGAGAGCTTCTTTTCCGTAAATTGAACGTGCGGGCGAACAATATCTCACCATCGCTTGGGGAGCAGTATGTCATTCAGGAATTTACCGGAGATGCCTGGGATGATGATCTAAATCGCGGTATACTTCCAATGTCTCCCGGCAACGGTTGGACACTTGGCGGGGGAGTGAACGATTTCCCTATGTGGATTCTTATCGCCGTCGGCGGCAGTGAATTCAATATCACCAATGAATCGCAGCCTCCGGAATTCACCCGACTCTACATCGCACAAAATCCTACTATGACGCGTAAATTTGACTTATATATCATAAGCCAATCGCCATTGTATAATAATGAAGCAATTGCAACACCGTTGGTTTACGCTTCCTGGGATCAAGCCGGATCGGATACGATCCTCACTTATTCCAGTGTGGAGGATTTCACTCATACATCGAAATCGAACCCAATGGATAGATTTGAACTCTACCTTGGCGGAGGATGGATGCCCGCGCCTGGCGTCTATTATTGGCGACTCGGCGGGTATTACTCCAGCGGTATTCCGGTGGATGCTCCAGTAGTCATTGTTGGAGTGAACATGATTCGTGCGGGACAAGGTGGTGAACTTTCGCTGGAAGGTGATTTTCACTTAAACATTTTACCAGGTTCCCTGCCGGAGAATACCTGGGTTAGTGTGATTGAGCTGCCTGAATCAGCCTGGCTTCCACTGAATTGCGAGGAGTTGGACGCTTTGCCTCGATTACCCGAAGATGTTGAACATGTCCCAGTAAGTCCGGCATACAGCCTCTCGCCCGCTGCCTTGAAACTCAGTGATCCAGCGACACTTACGCTCACTTACGATGTGGAGAAAGCGGGAGAAGAACCGGTCGGTATCTATTATCTGCGAAATGGATCATGGGTATATGTAGGCGGCGTAACTGATCCTTGCCGGAAGACAATTTCAGCCGGAATCATCCATCTGGGTTACTATAACGCAATGTCAGGTGCACCTGGGGATATTGCCCCTGATTTGCTCATCCCGGCAGAATTCAAATTGCACCAGAACTATCCAAATCCATTCAATCCGGTGACGACAATTGGATTTGACCTGCCGCGCAGCAGCAATGTTTCTCTGATTGTCTATGATATGCTGGGGAGGCAAGCTGCCCGATTGATCGAAAGCAGGCTTCCTTATGGCGTGCATCGCGCTGTCTGGGATGGCAGAAATGACGCGGGGATCGCTCTCGCTTCTGGAGTTTATATCGTACAACTGCGCACGGATGGATTCAGCGAATGTTCACGCATGATTTTAGTGAAATAATGGAGTGGAGGATAAACATCATGAGAAGTGAAAAGAGAAATATCAACAAGTGGCTCCGGATTCCAGCTATTTGCCTGACCTTTCTGTTTTTCCTAAGTATAGGGTGCGAGCGATGGAGCGATGATATTCCCAACGGGACGCCGACTACGCCTGAAGGATTGGTCGGTGAAGGTTGGCTTCTCTATGAACAGGGCGAATATCAGGAGGCTGTCAACACATTTAACCAAGCGACCAAAGCAATGGCGGATGAATTGGAAGCATACCTTGGGATGGGATATGCCTTTGCTCAATTGGGAGAATTGACTCGCGCCAAACAGAATCTGAATAATGTGATCGGACTTATCCCCGTACTGGTAAATGCTGGAAGGATCTCTGAGGAGTTGGGGGAGTCGCTGAATGCGGAAGGGAATGTAGGTTTAGCTTCGGTTAATCTCGCCGAACGAAATTACACCGAAGCGGTCGATTTCGCCAGGATTGCACTGGAACTGAATCCGAATTTTATCCACCGTTGGATCGCAGGTTTTGATGTTGTCCAACTGAAACTGATCATGATCGAAGCCTATTTCGGTGATGGTCAGTATTCCGCGAGCATGCTGCTGATGGATGAAATCACGGGGGATTTCATTAGTCAATTCACACAGATAGAAAGCGTTATCGAGACTCAAACGGTAGTTCTCCTGGAAGACACCTGGGCGACAGGTGTTGCTCAACTGACTTTGAACAACATGAATTTGATCTATCCTGCGGAGATTCTTGATGCCGACGGTAAAGAGGTGGAGGTGGTTTCTTATGAAACCACAATGAACATCGTCCTATTCCGGGCAAATCCAATCCCGCAGAATGGTGACCAGTATACGGTGACTTATCTGTATGCGCATGACTTCGGACAATTTTTAATAGAAATGCGTCAAGCTATTGAAGCGCTGAGAAATTAACCTTATACTGAAAGCAGTGAATCGGACAGGTAAACCTAAAACAATACAGGTTGCAGAAATCAGCCCGAAAGGGTAAATCAAACACTTGGAGGGAACATGTTAAGAAAAGGATTAGTTTTGTTCGCAGTTCTGGCTCTTGTATGCTCGATAGCAGTCGCGGGAGACCTAGTGGAACTGAAGCCGGTCGGCGCCTTTATAAAAGGACCGGTCGTCACTAATGAGTTAGACCAGTGGGAGGATTTATTTCAAGTCCGGCGTTTCTCCGATCCCACCGCCGAGTACTACCTGGGCTCAGGGAGTCTGGCTGATACGATGTGCGTGGTTTTCCAGCCGTTGACCGCCTGCTCGATCTATGTTGGACAGATACAGTGGTTCAACGCGGGGAATTATCAGGCATTCATCTGGGATTACAATGAAGCCGCTGGCGCTTTGGGACGTGCTCCCAACCGCGGCACTTCCCCAGAGAGCCCACTGGGTGATGTACTTTTCGGTCCCTTCGCCAACACCGCCGAAGGTACTCAGGAATGGGAAGAGATGTTTACGCCTGATGATCTTCCCGATGGGGGGATTGAACGGGATGCCTCGATGTTTGTGGTCGGATTTGTAAAGACTCAAGATGATGGGCTTCCCCAACCGCTGGCGAATGACGAATCCAGTCGTCGTTTTACCTACACCTGGTTCGGCGGACCCTGGATGAATGCGATGGAGTTTCCTTGGGGCGCCTATTCCGGCAATATCGCCACGGGAACTGTCATCGACATTATGATGCGGATTCTCGTGAACTACACTCAGAACCCGCCGCCGATTATTCAGTCTATGAGCCAGTTGCCAAACACCATCAATACTGAAAAGGTATGTATGGTCGAGAGTGAAATTTACGACAACAATGGCTGGACAACTGATTGGGCGAATCTGAATGTCTCGGTCAATCATGGCGAACCCGATGTCATTCCAATGACAGACCCGGATGCCGATGGAGTTTTCACCGCCGATTTCGACTTGGCGGATTATGGTGTTGTACTTGGCGATAACATTTATTACTGGATCACCGCCGCCGATGATGAAGGAATGCCCAACACCAATGTCGATGATCAGCGCTCCTTCGAAATCATTGAATTGACCAATCCCAACTCTGAAATGCTGGTGGTTTCGGATGGCATGTCAAGTAGTCTCGGCGACCGTCTTAATGTTCTACTCACCTATCTGGACAACAACTTCATCAGTTATGAACTCTATGATGTAGAGTCGAATAAGGGGATCGATGAATTTGCGGTCGATGGCGGAACCTGGCACACCATTTTCGTCTGCGGTTGGGGCACTCTCATGCCGACTCGTGAATATATGGACGGTCCCTTCGGCAACGCGGTTGTCAGTGGTATCAACTTCATTCTCTCCGACATGGATTACTTCTATGGGAATGACGAGGATGAATTGCCAACTTTTGCCGCTGGCGATCTGGCGTACGATCTCTTTGGAATCGAATCCGGCTCCAATGATCCCGTTCCCACAGACAGCATGTTCTATGGGGAAGCGGGAGATGTCCTCTCGGGAAACTGGGTGGACGATCCCTACATCATCAAACCGAATCTGTACAGCGGTGATTGGGCGGACTTTGTGATTCCCAACGCCCAAGCCATCGCCATCTTTACCGGTTCGGAATTGGGAAATTGGCAGGCTTTGCGGCGTGATATCGCCGGACAGAAATCCGCCTATTTCGCCTTTGATATCTTCAGCAACTGCTACGAGGATTCTCTCTACTACCCAGATGATGATTACTGGGAATACTGGCTGGCGCCAACTGAAGATTTCAACCAACTGATGGATAACCTAATGAGCTGGTTCGAGGTGGGGCAGATTACTCACATGTCCATCGATCTGCGGGGGAATTATTTTGAACTCACCTCCACCTATATCATTCCCCCCAGCTTGTCGGCGTTGGATGTCTTCACAATCAGTGACCTTGCCATCGTTTATCAGGATGATGGGCGCATCTACATCCCCAATCTGGTCAACACCATCGGCAACATCAACTTGACAGAAGGATACCAGATCTTCTGTTATCAACCTTCCAATTGGTCGGTGATCGGTGATCTGGTAGATCCTACCATGGTATTCAGCTTGCAGAGCAATCGCTGGAATTGGCTCGCCTATCCCTTCGATCATCCTATCCCAGTAACCACCGCTCTTTCTGAAATTGCCGGTCGTCTGACAATTATCCAGAATGATATGGGCAGGCTGTGGATTCCGGGTTTGATCAACACCCTCGGAAATATGGCACCCGGAGAAGGGTATTTCACGTTTGTCTCACAGACTCTCACCTTCCAATACAATGCCGGCGGCGGTCTGGCGGCAAGCTTAGGTGATGAAGTATGTGATATTCCGGAAGTGGAAGGCGCTCCTCTGCCGACCGGCTTGCCTTATGCGGTCCTGGTACGGATGACGGACAACCTTCAGTCCCATCAGCCGAGTGAAGTGGAGTTGTATGACGGCAATTTACTTGTCGGCAAAGCATTGGTGCTCGAAGATCGTGAACTGACTCCAGTTATCGCCTGGCGCGGCTCGGAAGAGTATAACCTCGCCGGATATGTAGAGGGTCACCCGATCACGATCAAGGTGAAATCGGCAAACTCGGAGATCGCAACCACTTATGTCGGTCAAGGGGCTGTGTTCGGTGAAGGCGCTTATGCTGATGTAACTTTGGATGCCAATGCCAAGGCGCTTCCAACTGAATTCTCGGTCAAATCCGCATATCCCAATCCGTTCAACCCGGCAACGACCATTCCCTTTGCCGTTCCAGTTAAAGGTGAGCTGACTTTCACTGTTTACAATATCCTTGGTCAGCAAATCTTCAATCAGACACGTGTCTATGAGGCAGGTTACTATAACTTCCTCTTTGACGCCAATCTGACTGAGAACGAATTGGTGAGTGGGATGTACTTCATGCAGATACAGTACAATGGTCAGGTGAGCACTCAGAAGGTTATGCTGCTGAAGTAATTTTAACAAGGATGTACAGGATTGATAGGATAGAAACTTGTGGTGTCTTCTAGTGGTGTCAGCCGAGGACGGCTGACA
>CAZCRQ010000114.1:0-8834 GCA_964501095.1 uncultured bacterium
TCTTTGCATAGTGCACCATGAAATGGCTACAGGCTACAGGCTTCAGGCTTCAGGTTACAGGCTTCAGGCTACAGGCTACAGGCTACAGGCTACAGGCTTCAGGCTACAGGCTTCAGGCTACAGGCTACAGATGATAAAACAGAAAGTCTAAAGCCAAGAGCCTAAAGCCTAAAGCCTAAAGCCAAGAGCCTAAAGCCTTAAAAAGGGTAATAATCATGCAAAAAATTTTACTGACTGGAGGAGCCGGATACATCGGTTCAATCCTGACTCCAATGCTTCTGGATAAAGGATATAACGTTACCATATACGACAATTTCATGTTCGGTGCGCAATCGTTGCTCGCTTTTTCACGTCATCCGAATCTGGAGATTATAGAGGGCGATATACGTGATAAATCCGCAGTAGGCGACGCTATCAAAGGTAAGGATTGGGTATTTCACCTAGCCGCCATTGTCGGTTATCCCGCCTGCGCAGCGGATCCCATTCGGGCAAATTCGGTCAATGTCGATGGCACGAGGAATGTTATCGAATCGATGGAACCGGGGCAAACGCTACTATACGCCTCCACTGGATCGACTTATGGCAAAGTTGAAGGAATTGCGACGGAAGATACTCCCATCGCTCCCTTGACCCTGTACGGCAAGAATAAGCGTGACTGCGAAACAATGATCAAGCAGACAAACCTGGATTTTGCCATCTTCCGATTCGCCACAGTTTTCGGGACTTCCCCACGTATGCGTCTGGACTTGCTAATAAATGATTTTGTCTATCAGGCTCTGCACAACAAGCAGATTGTTCTCTTTGAAGGTCACTTTCGCCGCACCTTCCTTCACAGCACGGATGCTGCGGCGATCTATCCTTTTGCCCTGGAAAACTTTAAAATGATGTGCGGAAATACTTACAACATCGGTGATGAAAGTATGAATTATACCAAGCGTGAGGTGGCGGTCAAGATCAAAGAACATATCGATTATTATTTACACGAAGCGGATATCGGATTCGATCCTGACAAACGTGATTACGAAGTGGATTACTCGCGATTGCGGGGGCTTGGATATTATGTTAAAGTCGATCTTGACGAAGGCATCCGGGAACTGATCAAGATTCTTCGGGTGTTGAAAGTGCCGCTTCCTCTTCGTAATGCGTGATAATTATGGAGCATAAATAATGGGCAAACGAATATTCCTGACAGGCGGCAGTGGATTTTTGGGACGCCGGATTCTCGAAACATTGCAGCAACGAGGGCATGAAGTGATTGCGCCGGGGCGGCCGGAGTTCGATCTTATGGATGAGCAGTCCGTAATTCGATCAGTGACCCGCGCCAAGCCGGAGATTGTCATTCACTCCGCGGCATATTACGGTGGTTTGGGGATCAACATCCATGAACCCGCCAACCTGTTCCATCACAATGTGATCATGACCGCGCATCTTTTAGAAGCTTGCGGGAAAGCGGGCATTTCCAAATTTGTCTCGATCGGTTCCGCCTGCTCCTATCCCGGTGAGGTGAATGGTGAGATGAGAGAAATTGATTACTGGTCTGGACCGTTGCATCCTTCCGTGGAGGCGTATGGATTTTCCAAGAAGGCGCAGCAGGTTGGAGCCCGCGCCTACGGTAAACAATATGGATTTAAAAGCCAATGCCCCCAATTTACCAATCTCTATGGGGAGCATGATGTATTTACTGAATACCGTTCTCATGTAGTAAGCGCTTTGATCAAACGGTTCGCCGACGCGGTTGAGAATGGCGACGCGGAGGTAACAAACTGGGGCACTGGCAGAGCCATCCGCGAATTCATGTATGTCGGAGATGCGGCAGAAGCAGTTGCACGTTTGATTGATGTAGAATCTACGAAGAACACGAAGAACACTAATTCTTGTTGTTCCCCTGAAAATAGTATTATCAACATTGGAACCGGCATTGGTGTCTCAATAAAAGAACTGGCGGAGTTGATCGCCCGGTTCACCGGTTTCCAGGGCGAAATCCGCTGGGATACGAGTAAACCGGATGGTGTCGCCAAGAAGGTTCTCGATGTGTCACAGATGAAAAAGATTCTTGGTTGGATACCACCTACCTCGCTCGAGGAGGGTTTGAAAAAAACCATCGACTGGTACCTCGCAAACAGGGAAGAGGCAAATACACGAAGCTAGCTTGTAGATCAGGGCAAAAAACAATCTTTCCTCCAAGGAAAAATTCATTAGTATTCTATATGCACAATTTGCATTCAGGCGGAAGGATAACTACCTTAGTCTTTTGAACTCGAGAACACGGATATCAAGTTAAGATATCCTTTTCGTGGATAGTTGGAAGTGGTAAAAACGTCTTATATAATGTAAGGATAGCCAGAGGGAGAAAATGAAGCGGCGGAGTTCTTTTCTGGTTCAAGCCAGTGTTTTATTCATGACTCTGACTTTTATTTTTCTTCTGTTATCATGCAGTTGGGATCCTGATCGCAATAATCCGGCGGACCCGGGTTCGGATTTATACCGCGGGCAGGGCTCAGCACGTCTTCAGGTTAAAACTTACGGCAATGAACCAATCAGTTCCGCTACAATATATATTGTAGAGAATTCAACTATCGCCATGACCAATGATCTTGGTGAAGCGATAGTTCAGGCTCTTGTAGGATGGATTCATTATCGAATTGAAAAAACTGGCTACCTGACGGTTGCTGATAGCATATACATTTACTTTGGAGTCCAGGTTCAAAAACAGGTTTATTTGGATGGCTTACCGCAGATTGATAGCATGAAGGTCGTCGCTGGTTACGATGAATTCGACCCAAATGGGCACCCTGATGATTTCAATTATCTCTATGAAGTTACCGCCTGGGTGAATGATCCAGATGGTATTTATGACCTTACAGAGATTAGTTATTATGATTCCATATTGAATGAAACTAAAGACTTAGAAAGAGTGGAAGATGGTTATTATAGCCACTCGTTGAATTTTGGTTATGATAATAATGCCAGAAATCAGCTTCTTGAGCGTCTTGGACAATACATTGAAGTAACCATTAAAGACGGGCGAGGGGGTGTTGCGACAAAATCCGGGGTGTTAGCGAACTATCAACGATACAACCACTTACGAGAAGATATGCATCTTATTCATCCAGAAAGCGATTATCAGACTCCCACTTTCGAACTTACACTGGCTTCCGTCAGTTTTCGCCCCTTGCGTTATCGTCTAGCCTTGGTTCATCAGAATTCCGGTTCGATAGTCCTTGACAGTCTATTGTCCTATTTGAACTATCCCGATCAGGCATTGGTAAGAATATCGACTAATGTTGTACTCACTCTGAATACTCCCTATTGGTGGACTATGACCTTGATCGATCCAAATGGGAATTGGGTGAAATCACGCCTCCAGTTTCAAGCCTCCTATCAGAATCCGAGCATGCTGGAAGTAGGAATGGATCAGAATAAGTGTGATAAATGAAATCAGCTAGAGTTCAATCAAATTATGGTGGTCGTTTTAACTGACATGGACTAAAGTGCTAAAGGAGTGAAATATGAACAGCACCGTGGAACTGCCCACGCCGCTTGTCGAAGAATTGACCAAAGAGAGTATGCAAGCGTTGCTCAAAGTCAGTCATGTCCTGACTTCCATTCTTGACGGGGATGCACTGCTGAAGAAGGTACTCGAGATCGCGGTGGAAACCGTGAATGCGGAGCGTGGATTTCTTGTCCTGGCGAACAAGAAGGATGAATCGTTCACCGTACGTGCCAGCCACAACCTGAGCATGGAAGCGGTGGATGAACTGGCGAAACCGTCAGGAAGCATCATCAAACGATCCACTCAGGAAGCCCGACCTTTACTTGTTCACGATGCCCGTACTGATCCAAGATTCAGCGGCAGCGAGAGTGTGATCATGCACCAGATTACTTCCGCCATTGCGGCGCCGTTGATTGTGCACGGAGAACCGGTCGGTGTGCTATATGTCGACAGCCTGCGTGACCGCACAAAGTTCAACGATGAAAATCTCGCCTTCTTTCAGGTGTTTACCGGCTTCGCTTCTCTCGCCTATCAGAACGCTTCCAGCTTTGATCAGTTGAAAGATGAGAATCTCTTCCTGCAAACAGAGATGCAGAAGACGTACGGATTTTCCGAAATTGTCGGCGTTCACCCCAGTATGCAGGAAGTCTTTACCCTAATGCGCAAGATACTTCACTCCGACATCTCGGTTCTGTTGGAGGGCGAGAGTGGCACAGGCAAGGAGTTGGTCGCCCGGGCATTGCATTATAATGGTCCCCGGCGTAAAAAACCCTTTATCGCCCAATTTTGCGGTAATCTCTCCGAGAATTTATTAGAGAGTGAACTGTTCGGGCATAAACGGGGTTCTTTCACTGGCGCCTTGCAAGATAAGCGAGGATTATTCGAGGTGGCGGATGGCGGCACCTTTTTTCTCGACGAAATTGCTGACATCAGCCCCACGATTCAAACCAAGCTGTTACGAGTGTTGCAGGATGGGGTGATCCGTCATGTCGGGGATACCCAAACCCTGAATGTAAATGTCCGTATCATCTCGGCGACGAATAAGAGCCTGAAAAAGGAGGTGGATGAGGGACGTTTTCGGGAAGACCTCTATTATCGTTTGAATGTCATCTCGATCAGAATGCCGTCTCTGCGGGAGCATCGCAGTGATATCTCGCTCCTCGCCACGCATTTTATCCAGAAAGCGATAGAACGAGCGAAAACTACACCTAAAAAACTGCTGCCGGAGGCGATGAATGCCATCAAGAATTATGATTGGCCCGGCAATGTACGGGAGCTGGAAAATGCAATCGAACGAGCTGTTGTTTTATCTGGAGATAGACCAACCATCAGCGCTGAGGATCTGATCATTCCCAGTGAGGCGGGATCAGGTCAGAAGACGCTACGTGATTATGAACGTGAAATTGTACTTAAAACTCTGGATGAGATGAGCGGCAATAAAACTCGCACCGCTGAGACTCTCGGAGTCAGCCTGCGTTGGCTGCATTATCGGTTGAATGAATGGAAGAAACCAGACTAATAGGTAAATACCGGATCGTTCGGGAAATCTCACGCTCATCCATCACATCGGTCTACGAAGCGCTCCAACCACCACTGGATCGTAAAGTCCTGATCAAGAGGCTTCATCCGGAATACATCTCCGATCGCGAAATCAGCGCACGTTTTGAGCGGGAAGCACGTACGCTCGGGTTGATCAAACATCAAAATATCGTACACATCTACGATTATCACGCCAGTGAGGATGACCTCTACCTGGTCGAGGAGTGGATTTCCGGCGGTTCTGTGGCTGACCTGTTAAAGGAACATGGAACCCTGACTGAGCCCGAGACAGTTGCCATCGCCCTGGATGTACTGGAAGGGCTGGAAGTCGCACACAAAGCGGGAATTATCCACCGCGACATCAAACCATCCAACCTGTTGATTTCTCATGAAGGAGTTGTCAAGATCACCGATTTTGGGCTCTCGCAGTTCGAGGGTTCTCCAGGCTTGACACAACAGGGGATGGTAATCGGCACTCCCGCCTATATGGCGCCGGAAGTAGTCAGCACCGGACAGGCGGATGCCCGCAGTGACCTTTACAGCCTCGGTGTCACTCTCTATGAATTGATGACTGGCGAAAATCCATTCCTGACCAAAAATCTTTCCGAAACCTTGACAAAAGTACTCTCGTTCAAACCAGCCCCCCTGGAAGGCGTTAGCCCAAAAATGCAGAAATTGCTCGCCTCGATGCTGGATAAAAAAGAAGAAAAACGTCCGGCTTCAGTTACTGAAGCCTTGGAGCAGATACGGGAGTTGGCGAAAACTTTCCAGGTGGAGCATGGTTGGCGTGATGTGAAACTCACCGCCACCCCCGACCTGGCAATGCGCGAAGAATCCGGTTCCGGCATCCGTCCACGTGTCAAACCAAAACGTACTATAAAAGTGGTATTTACCGCCTTAACGGTAATTATAATGTGCGTATTCGCATTCATTATCTATAATAATATCTCCAACCGTTCTGAAAATAATATTTCCACTACAGAAAAACGGGGTGAACCTTCTGAATCACCAATTTTATCTCCAGTTTATCCAAGAGAGGACAGTATTCATCAACAGGATGTGAACAACCAAGCTGTGTCGATTCATCCTGATCAAGATATGAATATGTCCGATAGAAGCAATTTGCTCGACAAAACCAATTCAGACATCGGCTCTAAATCAAGTAAAGAAATTGATTCTCTCGATCAACGATCCTATACTGCCGTTCGGAATCTTCTTACCCCTGAAAGTAGTGAAGCGCCAAGTCGTGAACGCGAATCTGCCGAGCCGTGGTCAGCCTCCGGTCAGTTAGAAAAACGAGTCGGATACCTGATGCTCAGCGTGGAGCCGTGGGCGAATGTCTTCTTCGAGAACCGCTTTATGGCTCAGACACCTTACATCAGCCCCTTGGAGCTACCGAGTGGTGAAGTGACGCTTACTTTGGTGAATCCCGATTTTCCGCCTTTGACTCGCACTTTTATAATTCCTTCAGGCGATACCTTGCATGAACGAGTCAATCTGCTCAGCTTGGTCGGGATTATAGACTTTATCGACGCTTATCCCTGGGCGGAGGTGTATCTCGATGGGGATTACCTCGGTCGTACACCCATCGGTAAACGGCTCTACCTCCCACTCGGAGAACACAAAATCTCCTTCCGTCATCCTAATTTTCCCGAGCATATAGAAAAACTTAAGGTTGATAAGAATTTCTCATTGCGATCATTGAATGTGGATCTTACACGGTAGCCTGTAGCCTGACGCCTGAAGCTTGACATAAAACTTTGAGGAATCTAATGAAAAAGGGCGATCCCTTTAAAAAACTCAAACGAAAAATCGGTGTGGACAAGGTCCTAGATCGGAAAGAAGACCTGATGGTTTACGCGGTGGATGCGAGTTACACCACCCCGCCGGGCAACCATGATCCGGATGTTGTCGTGTTGGCGGAAACTGCCGAGGATGTAATCCAGACGGTTCTATTCGCCAGGGAGACAGGATTCCATATCATCCCTCGCGGCGCCGGAACTGGAATGAGCGCTGGTGCGGTTCCCCTGGGAGGGGGAATTGTCATCTCCACGGAAGCGATGCAGAAAATCATCGAGTTGAATGTCAATGAACGTTGGATTCAATGCCAAATGGGATTGACTACGGCGAAAATTAAAGAAGCGGCGGCGAGTCATAAATTAATGTACCCTCCCGATCCCTCCAGTTATAAAATCAGCAGCATCGGCGGCAATATCGCCGAGAATGCCGGGGGATTGCGATGCGTCAAGTACGGCACGACCAAAGATTACGTAATGGGATTACGTTATGTCGATGCGGAAGGGGATGTCGTTTCAACCGGCGTATTGCAGGAAACGCCGGGAAGTTTCGACCTGACCCCGCTTTTGGTCGGTTCCGAAGGATTGTTCGGAGTGATTGTTGAAGCTCGGTTGGCTCTGATTCCCGCTCCGAAAACAACTTTCACTATCCTGGCTCATTTTTCCGAGATGAGCGCAGCTTTGGAGGCGATACATACTTTTCTTCCCGAATTATCGCCGTCGGTCTGCGAGCTGATGGATCATCATGTGATCGAAGCCATACGTCAGTTTGATCCCTACCCCTTCCCGTCGGGCACACGTGCCGCGATGCTGGTGGAGACCGATGGCGATTTCGATCTGGCAAAACGCGAAGCTGATCGTGTGGCAGAAGTATTGCAGGAGAAGGGCGCTCTCGAATTGCACCAAACCCAGGATGCCACGGTTCGTGAACGACTCTGGAACTTACGCCGTCTGGTTTCCCCCGCTCTCTCCCGAATCGCCGACGGCAAGATGAACGAGGATGTCGTCGTCCCGATCACCAGGATGGGGGAGTTGATCCAATGTGTCTGGGAGATCGCTGAGAAATATGAAGTGAAAATCCCCATTTACGGTCATGCCGGGGATGGTAACCTTCACCTTAATGTTATGTACAACACGAAGAATCTTACCATGACTCACATCGCCCATGATGCTTTGCTGGAATGTTTCAAGGTAGTCATTGACCTTGGTGGTGTCATCTCTGGGGAGCACGGCATCGGTGCGGCGAAGAATCGCTACATGAACCTGCAATACAATACCGAACAGCTTCGTCTCCTGAAATCGATCAAAGACGCTTTCGATCCCACCGGACTCTTCAATCCCTATAAGTTCTTCCCGACTACGATGCGATGAATCTGAAGAAAAGAATACAGGATGGAGGGGATATTTATAATGAAGATGAGGTTCAGAATTGATGGAAGAGGCATTAGTAAATAGTGGGAGCCGCGGCTTGAAGGATTGACTTATGGTGATGAGCGCAGTAAATTTATTGTAGAATGCTATCCTAGCAAAATCCCCTCAGATAAAACAGGTTCGTATCTATGACCGCTGAAATCGCTATAATGAATAAAGAGGGCATCGCCTTGGCTGCCGATAGTGCTGTTACGGTAAGAGAAGAGAAAGACGAAAAGATACTGACTACCGCCAATAAAATATTTACACTCTCAAAATACCACCCAGTTGGGATTATGGTTTATGGCAGTGCAACTCTCATGGGTGTTCCTTGGGAAACCATCATTAAAATTTACAGGCAACATTTGGGTAAAAAATCATTCCTGCACTTAGAGAATTATCAAACAGACTTTCTTGAATTTATATGTAATACTAGGACACTATTCCCAGAGGAACAACAGATTATATATGTAAAACAAAGCTGTTCTGCATATTAAAAAAAGATTTTGAAAGAAATTATTGATAAAATAAATATAGAACTTGAAGATAGAGTAAAAATTGATGAGAATGAAACGAGGGATAAAGCAGCAGAGATT
>CAZCRQ010000115.1:0-5605 GCA_964501095.1 uncultured bacterium
TCTCGCAAGCACGGAGGCTTACGCTACCCCTCACCACTCTCGCAAGCACGGAGGCTTACGCTACCCCTCACTTGCTGCCAGGATCGCTTCGACAATTTTCTGATAACCGGTGCAGCGGCAGAGATTGCCAGAAATGGCGTAACGGACTTCGCGCTCTGTTGGATGGGGATTTTCGCGGAGAAGTTGTGTCAAAGTCATCAGCATCCCCGGGGTGCAGAAGCCGCACTGTATCGCACCGTGATCGACAAATGCCTGTTGGAGTATGCTGAGTTTCCCATTCTCCGCCAGGCTCTCGACCGTCTCGACCTGACAGCCCTCCGCCTGAATCGCCAGCATCAGGCAACTAAGCGTTGGGATGTTGTCGACCAGCACCGTGCAGGCGCCGCAATCTCCAATTCCGCAGCCTTTCTTCGTGCCGGTCAGCCCCAGGTCTTCGCGCAGCAGCTCGAGCAGGGTTCGACGCGGTTCAACCGCCAGCTCATACGGCACGCCATTTATGGTTAAACCTATTATTTGTTTCATTTAGCTTCCCTGGCTCGTCCGAGAGCGGTTTGCAATACTCTCAGGGTTAAAGTCTGAACCATCTGTCTACGGTATTCCGCCGAACCGCGATGGTCGTCGATCGGTCTGCAGTCGCGCGCCGCAGCCTCCGAGGCTTCCCGAAGTATCTCTTCGGTTGGATTCCGACCAATGAGAACTTTTACCGCAGAAGGGGAAAGCAAAGGCGTTGGTCCAACCGCCCCCATGCTGAGGCGAACCTCCTGGATCTTATCTTTTGTGTTATTGAGATTGCTTCGCTTTACTCGCGAAGAGTGGTTATTGAATTTGATCCAGACTGCCACGCCGACCACGGAAATGTCAAGTGCTTTGCGTTGCCCCAGCTTATAATAGGCGCTGCCGCAGGCTCCCGACATCGACGGGAAGATGATTTCAGTCAGGATCTCCGCCGGTTTACGGACGGTTTTACCCGGTCCGGTGCAAAAGCAATCCAAAGGGACAAGCCTTGAACCTTCAAGGCTCTCCAGTTTCAACTTAGCCTCAAGCGCTAGGGAAGGAATCAGGAGATCCGCCGCGGGACGGGCATTGCAGATATTCCCGCCGATGGTTCCCCGCGCCCGCACCAAGGGACTCCCTAAAGCATCCGCGCCTTCCGCCAGTGCCGTCCACTTCTCTCGTATGATTTCTGAGCGCTGAATCTCCCGTGCCGTTGTCAATGCCCCGATCGACAGCTCGCCACCTTGGTTGGTTTTGATGAATTTCAACGATGACAGTTTGTGTAGAGAGATCAATGCACCTTTGAAATCTCTCTCCAGTATAACCTTTTCGCCCTTCCATTCTTCGGCGCTCAGAGTCGAAAGCATACTAGCATCGGATTCGTAAGCTCCCGCTTCGAGGGTATTAAGAGTGTGCTGGTAAATGGGACGTTTCAAGTCGACCAGCAAATCCGTCCCACCTGCCAGCACTCTGCCTCCTTTCGGAGCCTGTTCGGCTAGAAGGGAGAGAGCCTCGCTTAGAGTCGTTGGGATCAACACTTGAAATCGTGGGAGGGCCATAGTCACATCCTAATTGTTTGTTGAATCTAAAGGCGATAATCTCACCGCCAAGGCAGAAAGACACCAAGATTTTTCCTCATTCCCACATTGGAACGTGGGAATGAGAAAATCACTTATGGAGTCCGCTCTGCTATAATATCAGCTCTGCGAGACCCTTGCGCAAGAAATCATTGCGAGCAAAATTATTTCCTTGACAAGGATATTCCTCCTGGATTATAATAGTTCCCAGCGAAAAGAATTACAAGCTCACCTAAGCTCGAGTCAGCATAATGCCAAGGATCGCCATCATTCCAGGAGATGGAATCGGAGTCGATGTAACCCGTGAGGCTGTGAAGGTGCTCCAGGTGGTAAAAGATGCCGGAACGCCTCTCAGTTGGACTGAATTCGATTACGGTGCCGAGAAATACCTCGCCACCGGCATCACCCTTCCAGATGAAGAAATTGAGAACTTCCGTAATAACTACAATGCGATTTTTTTAGGAGCGGTCGGCGATCCGCGTGTTCCCGACATGCGTCACGCCGCCGATATTCTCCTCGGATTGCGATTCAAACTGGATCTTTATGTCAACTACCGTCCGGTGCGGCTTCTCGATGAACGTCTCTGTCCCTTGAAGGATAAAACCTGCGAGGATGTCGATTTTGTCGTTTTTCGCGAGAATACGGAAGAGATGTATGCTGGAGTCGGAGGATTTCTGAAAAAAGGCACGCCGGATGAAGTGGCGATTCAGACCGCGGTGAATACACGCAAAGGGGTCGAGAGAATCATCCGTTATGCCTTCGAGTATGCGAAAAAACACCAACGTCCGAAAGTCACCATGTCGAACAAATCCAACGCGATGCGCTACGAAGGTGATCTCTGGGATCGGGTGTTTAAAGAGGTTTCGAGTGAGTACCCGGAGATCGAAGCTAATCACCTCTATATCGACGCCCTGGTGATGCAGATGGTGAAACGTCCCGAGCAGTTCGAAGTGATTGTCACCTGCAATATGTTTGGAGACATCGCCACAGACTTGGGGGCACAACTCCAGGGCGGATTGGGGCTGGCGGGATCGGGCAACCTGCATCCGGGACGCACTTCGCTCTTCGAACCCGTGCATGGTTCCGCTCCCAAGTATGCTGGGTTGGACCGCGCGAATCCATTAGCGGCGATTTCCACCGTGGGGATCATGCTCGCGGAATTGGGCTACCCGCAATGGGAGCGGGCGATTGAAAATGCGATCAGGAATGCCCTAAAGACTCGCCAGGTGACGGTGGATTTAGGGGGCACGCTTGGCGCCGCCGCTACTGGGGATGCTATTTGTAATTATTTGTGCTCAGTGACGAATGACTGATAGCACAATAAAATAATTGGGTGCCCTGCACTACTTGTTGTGCAGGATACTTGTTATGCAGGATACTTGTTGTGCAGGATAAATATATCTCGAGATTGAATAAGCCCTAAAAAATGATCTGCACAATAAGTAGTGCAGGGCTCAATAATATGAATTATTATAAATAGATTTTCTATGGGAATGACTATTGTAGAAAAGGTATTTGCCGCGAAATCGGGGCAATCGGTTGTCAAACCTGGAGATTTACTCTTTGCGAAAGTGGATCGGGTTTTAGGGACAGATGTCACCTGCGCACTCTCGATCAAGGTGTTCGAGGAGATGGGGGTCGGCAAGGTGTTCGATCCAACGAAGCTGGTTCTGGTCAACGATCATTTCGTACCTGCGAAGGATATAAAAGCGGCGCAGCTCTCGAAGAACATGCGTCTCTTCGCCACCGCGCAGGGAATCAAGCATTATTATGAAGTTGGCCGATCGGGGATCTGCCATACCCTGCTTCCCGAGGAAGGTTTGGTGAAACCTGGGGATTTGCTTGTCGGTGCGGACAGCCATACCTGTACGCATGGAGCGGTGGGAGCGATGGCGACCGGCATCGGCAGTACTGACATGGCGGCGGCGTGGGCGTTGGGAGAACTCTGGTTTCGTGTCCCGGCGACCATCCGTGTTGATATCTGCGGAACTTTGCAGCCAAATGTGGGAGCGAAAGACATTATCCTCCATCTGCTCAGCATTTTAGGAGTGGAGGGAGCGTTGTACAAGGCGCTCGAATTTCACGGTAGGGTGATCGAAGCGATGTCGATGGATGGCAGATTCACCATTGCCAACATGGCGGTCGAAGCGGGTGCGAAAACCGGCATCATCCCCGCTGATCGGACGACCTTGAAATACCTGGATGAAGTGGGAGTAAAGGACGCTCGAAGGTTGGACTCCGATCCCGATGCGGTGTACGATTCCTATTTAAATATCGATGTCACTGATTTGCCGCCGCAGGTAGCCAAACCCTTCCTCCCCTCGAACTCGGTCAATGTCGAACAAGTCAGCGGGGTACGAATCGACCAAGTGGTGATCGGCTCCTGCACCAATGGGCGATTAGCGGATTTCGTGGTGGCGGGGAAGATTTTACAGGGTCGCCGGGTGCATCCTTCGGTGCGGCTGTTGATCATCCCCTCCAGTCAGAAAGTGTATGCACAGTTATTAGAGACCGATCTGGCGGGTGTATTTATCTCCGCTGGGGCGGTGATCACTCCCCCGACCTGCGGACCCTGCATCGGCGGACACATGGGGGTGCTGGCGGATGAAGAAGTGGGATTATACACTACGAACCGCAATTTTGTCGGACGCAATGGTCATCCCACCAGCCAGGTGTATCTCAGCGGACCGGCGGTCGCCGCAGCTTCCGCCATCGCTGGGGAAATTACTATGCCCTAGAGGTGAGATTGAAGAGATCATGGATAAAGAAAATAAACATCATCTTGATCAGAGTCTTGGATTTATTATCAATATAATTGCGCTTTCAATGCGCACCGCCTTGGAAGAAGCCTTGAAACCATTTGATGTTTCTACGACCCAATGGCTTGTTTTACAAGGGATTGCGGAGAGCGAGGAGGCGATTCAAACCGATATTGGGAAGATCACGCATCTCGACAACGCTACCATCACCCGTCACCTGGATAAACTCGAGAGCGTGGAACTGTTGCAACGCACGCGCATCGAAAACGACCGTCGTGTTCAGATGGTGCAATTGACAGATAAGGGCAGAGAATTGCTTCCGAAAATTACCGAAGTGGCGACTCAGATCAATGCCAGGGCACTTAAAGGTTTGAATGCCAGTAAGATTGCAAATTTTATAGAAATATTGCATTTGATTAATGATAATTTGACCGAGTTACATGGGGATCAGTTAACTCAAGAATGAAAAACTCATCGGGTGCCCGGCACTACTTGTTGTGCAGGTTATGAAACAACGAGAATAATTCGTGTTTATTCGTGTCCATTCGTGTCTATTCGTGTCCATTCGTGGTTCAATTAGAAAATGGAGATTTGCGTGGAAGGCAGAGTCTTTAAATACGGCGACAATGTCGATACCGATGTGATCATTCCCGCACGTTATTGCACCGGCTTCACGGTCGAAGAGCTGGCGCCGCACGCTTTGGAAGACCTCGATCCTTCTTTTGTCCGACGTGTTCAAAAGGGAGACATCCTGGTCGCTGGGCGGAATTTCGGCTGTGGCTCATCCCGTGAAAATGCCCCCATCGCGATCAAGGGGACTGGGATCGCCTGCGTCATCGCCGCCTCTTTCGCCCGCATCTTCTATCGTAATTCGATCAATATCGGGCTGCCGATCCTAGAATGCCCCGAGGCGGTCGCGGGGATCGAAGAAGGTGATCGTTTACAAGTCGATCTCGATACCGGCGTGATTGCCAATCTGGATCGTGGCGGAGAGTGGCGGGCAGCTTCCTTCCCGGCGGGTATTCAGGAAATTATTCGGCTTGGCGGGCTGGTGGAATATGTGAGAAAGAGAGCAGTATTATTTGTGTCGTCAGCCGTCCTCGGCTGACGAAATAACAACAACTAAATTTAAAATTGAAGTGTCAGCCGAGGACGGCTGACACCACCAAAGTGTCAGCCGAGGACGGCTGACACCACCAAAGTGTCAGCCGAGGACGGTCGACACCACCAAAGTGTCAGCCGAGGACGGCTGACACCACCAAAGTGTCAGCCGAG
>CAZCRQ010000115.1:5705-8729 GCA_964501095.1 uncultured bacterium
CACCAAAGTGTCAGCCGAGGACGGCTGACACCACCAAAGTGTCAGCCGAGGACGGCTGACACCACCACTAAACTCAGAGGGGCAGCAATGAAAGAAATCACGCCTATTTTCCCCGATGCTTACATTCCATATGGCGCCTGGGGAGGAAGTTGGTTTCCAGCTTGGCACACCAGCGCGCTGGCAGAAGTTGACATCGCCCGTTTCGCGGCGGAAGCGATGCCCCAGATTCTTGCCAAACGGAACATTTCGATGAGTCAACTGGATTACCTGATTTCCGGCTCGACTATTCCCTGGCTGTACAAATTCTGGGGTTCACCGTACCTGTCGCACAGTTTCGGGCATCGTCTGCCGGGATTCCATCTCGAGCAGGCGTGTGCGACCGGATTGCAGGTGACCCTCAAGGCGGCGGCGCAGGTGCAAGGCGGATCGCATCAAGTTGTCGGTGTCTTGACCTTCGATAAAACCAGCAACTCCCCGGCTGGAGTATTCCCCAACCAAGGTACCTATCGTCGAACCGAAGTGCTCAGCGACATCTGGGACAACTTCGGCTACGATCCATCAACCGGCCAATCGGGTTTCAAGCAGGCGACCGGTGAGACCTCGATGATCGCCTGCGCCGGACGAGCGGCGCGAAAGTACAAGCTGGAGATGAACGAGGTCGCGGAACTCTCCTTCTGGCGTTATCAACAGTATTTCCAGGCGAAGGAATCCGGGATTCTCAATCGATTTCTGTATCCGATGACTATTCTGGATGTTCGCGGTCAGCAGCTCGGCGTGGTCGATGATGATTACGGCGTCCGTAAGTATAATTCGCTCGATCAGTTCAAAGGCGAACGTCAATTGGACACCTGTGTTACCGCGGGCGGGCAGACTCATGCGTCCGACGGCATGTTCACCTTGCTGGTAACCACAAAGTCCAAAGCGAAGGAACTCAGTCAGCGCCCGGAGATCAGCATTCAACTGATCGCATCCGACGAATATCGCACCAGTGCAGGTTTTATGCCCGACTCTCCAGCGTTTGCGGTGAAACAACTTCTCGAACGCACTGGATTGCAGATGCAGGATATTGTTTCTGTTTACAATCATAATCCTTTCGCGGTGAACGATGTGGTCTTTGCGAAGCTCCTAGACTATGATTGGCACAAGATGAACCATACTGGGTGTCCGATGATTTATGGTCATCCTCAGGGACCAACGCTGGTGCGGGTGCTGGTGGAAGCGTTGGAATATGCGGTATCCCAGGGCGGTGGATATGCTCTCGTCTTTGGATGCGCCGCGGGTGATGTCGGAATCGCCGCAATCTTCAAAGTCAGCGATAGCGGAGGAGGCAGATCATGAAAGTTCTAAGACAAACAACCCTGGAAACCCTCGGATTGGGAACGGTTTGGGAAATTATCAAACGCGGCGGTCTTCCGGTGGAAACCGACACCCTGATCGACTCGGTTTTCGGTACGGCAAACGATCGCGGCTCGATGGTCATCTCCGGTGGCAATGGGATTGTCGGCTCCGGTAAAGCGATGCAGTTGGGTGCACGTTTGCTGCCGCTTGGCGTTCCGATAGTCACCCTCGATCTACCCGATGCCCCTGATGGCATCGGGCAGCAATATGGCGGTTTGAAACGAACCTTCGGGCGCGACCAGGCTAATTCGATTATGTCCAATATCATTCGCTTGAGTTACGGCGGAAAGGACACTCCAGCCGCCTTAAAGCATTTCAAACCGCGTTTTATACTCGAAGCCATCCCGGAGATTCTCCCGGTGAAGCGTTCTCATTATGAGTACATGAGAAGCGGTTTTCCAGGTATCGAAATTCGCTCCGTCACCTCCGGCTTTCCCAGCGCGGAACTGGGGGTTGGAATTCTCCATCCCTCCTTTCCACATCAGATCAATAAAATCTGGGAAGTGGTCGAGGACAAGCCGTCAGATATAACCAAGCTCTTCTGGGCGTTGGGACTGATCCCGATTCCGGTTGGCGATTATTGGTCATTCATTCTCGATGTTCTCTTCTGCGGGATCACTCTGGCAGCGCTGCGATACCATCAAGCGTCTAATATGCCTTATTGGAAGATCGATAAATATGTGAGAAGATTGGTTGGACCGAATCCAGTGCGTGCGCATGACGCCATCGGTCCGGGAGCCAGTTTCCTCACCTGGTCGTGCCTGCATCATTTGACCGAGAAATATGGAAGCCTCTTCGAGCCGGCGCCGGAACTGGTTCGCCGCAAGAACAGCGGGGAGAGCTGGTATTCGAGCAACCGTCCAGTGGTCGATTGGGAAATGCGGGATGAAGAGGAGTTTAAAAACTGGCTGCTCGGTCCGCTGTTCCAGATGACCAGCCTTCTGCTCCATGAGAAACGTGCTCACCTCTCGCATCTCAACGCGATCGGCGAACTGTGCGCGCAATTCACCAAAGGGATTCTCGCGGTGATTCGCAGAACTGGCGCCGATGGGGTAATAAAACGTGTTGAAGCATATCACCGACTTCACCCGCCAGCGGCGGAGAAGAGCTGGCATCCGGAGGTCTTCGAGCGAATGGATTCCCCACAGTGGCGTCAGCTTTATGTAAACGCCGAGCATGATGGCGAGTTCGGAGTTATCACCATCAGCCGTGAATCATTAAACTGGGATGTCATCGATGAACTCAACCGAGCGATTGACTGGTTAAAGCAGGAAAGGATCAAAAAAGTCGTTCTGACTGGTGATTTCCATCTCTGTACGCAATTGGTCGGTGCAGACACCACCGAGTTCTTCCCGGCGTTGAGCGATGAGCAGGAAGGTTTCAAGGTTTCTAAGAGATGGTCGGAAACAGCGCGGCGCTTCAATGACGACTTTAAAATCTCGGTCGGTTTTATCAATGGGAAACGCTGCCTTGGCGGGATGCTCGAGTTGATGATGCACTGTCATTACCTGGTGGGATTGGACAGTGCCCAGGTCGGGATGCCGGAAGTCACCCTGCCGGTCGTGCCCGGAATGGAGGGCTGCCATTGGTCATTCCGCAAATCGGATGCCGGAAAATGGGCAAAGC
>CAZCRQ010000116.1:0-8694 GCA_964501095.1 uncultured bacterium
GAAGGCGGGTGCTACATAACAGCCCGCTGAAGCTCTTCCCAAGCCCGCTGAAGCGGACAAACAGCTCGCTTGTACTGGGTTATATCCCATCAAAACATCTGACACGATCTACTATTAGGAATTATTTTATAAAGTTGTTGGTGCCTATTGACTTCTACTAAACTATTGATTATCATACAATAAAGCTTAGGAATAAGGATTTAGGCTTTGGATTACCATTTAAGACTGAAATACATATAAGCAAACGCTGTTGGAGATTAACTAAAGGAGAAGATCATGAAACAGTTTACGCTTTTTCTGTTGGCATTCATGGCGCTTGCCGGGGTAGTATGTGCCCAGCAACATTTCGTCCCAGTCGCTGCTACAGGTTTGCCTTACTCAATTTGTGTCGATAATGCGCTGATTGATGGTATCCCACTGGTGGATGGCGATGAAATCGGTGTTTTTGATGAGGATCTTTGTGTTGGCGCCAGGGAATTTGAATATCGTTTTCCTCTAGAAACTTTAGCAATCACGGCTTGGGAAGCGGATCCAGATCTGACACTTCCTGGATTTACAAGTGGCAACCGCATCCGCTTTCATATCTGGGATGAGAGTACCGATACCGAATATGAAGCGGTTGTACAAGTCTTTACCGATGGTCGCGGAAATGGCAGATTTGGATATGATGGGTTAACTCAGGCTCAAATTACTGCGATAATCCCTGAAAATGGTATTGATCTTGTTGTCGAACCACGGAGGATGGATTTTGGTAGAGTATACTATTTCCAAACTGTTACTTATCCTGTCTTTATCAGAAATATCGGAGAAGTGACCCGTACCCTGATCTCCGCAGAGACCTCGGACGGTCCCTTCACGGTCACCAACGTTGACCATCTTCCGATTGAGCCTGGTGAGGAAATTGAATTGGATGTCGAGCTTGCTGTCAATTACGGGGATGAGATGGAACAGGGGAGATTGACTCTCACCAGCGATGATCCTGTGGAACCAATTGTGGAACTTGATCTGAGCGCTGAGGTGCGTGAACCATGGAATCATTTTGATCCCGTTGAACTTACCGAACAATCGTACTCGATTGTAGTCGATGATGCTGCGATTGGCGGTTATACAATGGTGAACCATGACGAGATCGGCATTTTCGATGGTGATTTGTGTGTCGGGGCGAGGATTGTCGGAATCGAAGATTTTCCAATAACGATTCTGACCTGGGAAGGCGATCTTGATAATCCGGGATTCGAACTCGGGCATACAATTCGTTATCTACTCTGGAGCCATCGGGTGGATATTGAAGTCGAGGCTGACGCGGAATATCTGAACGGGCACGGCGATGGCACATTTGGAGCAGGAGAATTCGCTGAAGTCAATTTAACCGCAATGATTCGGATGACTCGTAACGTTCAGGGACGCAGGTTCGAAATGATTTCTCTCACAATCAATCCTGCTAATCCGGATGTCCCCTGGATATTTCGTACACTTCGTGACCTGATGATTGTCTATGCGGATAATGGTGGTATCTATATACCACGCTTAATTAATACCATCGGTAATTTCGATGTACATGAAGCTTATCAAGTCTTTTGTCAACAGGATAATCAATGGGTTGTGGAAGGTAATTGGCTGGATCCGAACATGGAATTCAACCTTTTCGGAAACCGTTGGAATTGGTTGGGTTATCCATTTTGGGGTGAGATTCCGATTATTGTCGCTCTCACTGAAATTGCCGATCATGTTGAAATTGTACAGAATGACGCTGGTGGAATCTGGATTCCCAGGTACCACTTGAACACGATTGGAATGATGGAGACCGGTGAAGGGTATTTTGTGTTCCTGTACCAAAACGTGACCTTCCATTATCATGAAGATGGCGTAAAGACAGTGACCGATAATGAAGTATGGGAGATTCCTGAAGTTGCCGACGCCCCAACTCCTACCGGCATGCCGTACGCGGTGCTGGTTCATTTTACCGATGGGTTATTGGCTCGCAATCCCGCGACGGTGGAAATTTACGATGGAAACCTGAAAGTCGGAAAAGCAATTGTGCTCGAGGATCATGACCTTACACCAGTAATTGCCTGGCAAGGTTCACCGGAATACGATCTTCCCGGATTTACGCCTGGACATTCAATCCTAGTGAAAGTATTAGAACAGGATGGTAGTACATTGGTTTCCTTGAATTCGGCTACCAAATTCGGGGAAGACGGATATGCAGAAATAACACTGGATACCTCATCATTGATTATCCCAACTGAGTTTACTGTTAGTTCTGCATATCCGAATCCTTTCAATCCCACGATAACCGTACCTTTCGGGATTCCGGGATATGGCAATGTAACAATTTCCGTTTTCAATCTGCTCGGGCAGCAAGTCTATAAGACCGAACGGACTTATGAAGCTGGTTCCCATCACTTTGAATTCGATGCTTCTAAATCTGGTTCCGAACTGGTCAGCGGGATATATTTCCTGCAAATAAGGTATAAAGATCAAACAATGACGCAGAAAGTTATGCTCTTGAAATAATGAGCATGTTGTGGTCTCCGAATCCGACCAACTTGGATACATTTCAAAGTCGGGTTCGGCGACCCCGACCTACATAACTATCATGTAGCATGGGCGTTTCGCCCATGACACGGGCGGGACGCCCGTGCTACAACATGTTCTTCAGCAGATGGTGCGCCAAACAGCTTTGGCTTTTTGGATCACCGATATGGGATGACTTTCGCGAAGGCAGCGATGTGGATATACTATGAATAAATCACCCGCCATTCTCACGTAGGCGGACGGGATTTTGTGGGATTGGGTCGAGACCCCGTCGACGACGGCGACGGGGATCCTGATCATCGGGCTTGCGTCTTAACCGATTGGGATCGATCCTCAGCCTTCGTTCTCGCGGATCGAATCCGTTGCGCAGCATCCAACGAATATAGAATCGTTCATTGAGAATATTGGATTGTTCCTGCCATCGCGCCCAGGCTTCCCGCCAGGGGATGTTCGGACGGGTTTTCAACCACCAGTCACGGAATTTTATCGTATCATCCTTGGCGCTATCGGGTATGGATCTGAACCAGGCGCGACGTAAAATGTTTAATTCTGTATCGACATCCAGATCCAGAACATCCGGGATGCCATCATGATCGAGATCGGGAATAAGATCATTAAAACCATCGCCATCCAAATCGATGAATCGCTGCGGTTCTGGTTTCTGCGGTTCCGGCGGCGGCTCCTCCTGCCCCCAGGCTAATCCCGCCAGGAAAAATAAAATAGATAATGTGACTAGTACTCGCTTCATCTTATTATCATCTTTAGCATACCCAGATTCCAGCTAAGCAATCTCCATACCGTAATCAACTTTGCCAGGGGATCATATTCCCGCCTCTAAGTGCATGTAATTTTTAGAATGATCTGGACAATGCGGAAAATGGAAAATTCCTCTTCGACTTTTTCGTCGACCACTTCGACATCACTGTCGAAAATCAGTATTCATAGTTGTGGTTCATGTCAGACGATTTGATGGCATTGATTCCAGGTCAATAAACTAAGGACGTATCCCTAAATAATAATTCTCCAACAGGATCGCCAATGCGAAGTGCAGGAGTGCTTTGTGAGCTTTAAGTGTCTTTTCAAAGCGAACCAGAATCTTGCGAAAACGGTTTAACCAGGAGTGACATCCTTCGACGACCCATCTTCTCTCTTTATAACCTGGAACCTGTTTTTTTGCCTCTGATTCATGCTGGCGACTCTTTAGATGAGGAATGTAACCATGGATGGCACATCCAGGCTACACATTTGGATTCCCACCTTACGTTCAGTATGACATTCATCATGTACGATAACCTTGTGTGTCTAATCATGTTCTATTAGAACCGATAGCGTAGAAAAATCTGACTTAATGCCTTCGCTTTTTCCGAATTTTTTGCTTCCCAACGATGAATCGCCTCCAGATACCGTTCTTCATCGATCATTACTTTCAACACCCAGAATTCCGCCAATTCATGTGAGAAACCCCGCTTGAAGCGAAACAGGCTATCATTGGGATCGTTTGTCAATCCACCGCCGAAATGAAAGAGACGTTCTTTATTGAGATGATCGACAATAGCAGTATGACGCAGGAGATTTGCCACCCCGAGGTTTCGTGTCTCGAAGTCGGTCGCCGAGAGATGCAGATGGACAAAATCGCCCCAGTTCAAGGTCAACACTCCGCCGATATAATACCCCTCATGCACAGCGCGAAAGACTTGGTAATGTCCGGAAAGCCGCATCGAGATGCGGCGAAAATAACGATCGCTGAAAAAGTAGAAATTATCGGCATCAGTTGCCTGCATCGTAGTACGGTAGAGGTTGGCGAATTCCAGTAAATCGTCTATTCCTTGAGTCTTTTTCACGGCGACTCCGTGACGCAACGCTTTGTTGATTTTGTTGCGCGTGTTACTTTCATATTGGGCTAATACTTCCTCTTTCGAACGATTGAGGGAGAGAAAGACTGTCGGACGCATGAAGGCGGTTTCGATAAAAGGGATATTGAGAGCGAAGGTGTGGTTTTTTAGAAGTGGATGACACCTGAGGAAACCGGCGATCATCTTTTGTTCTTGAGCATGGTCGTAAAAAGCCTTCCAGGCGGAAGCGAGAAAAGCGGCATTGTTGGTTGTGGAGAGGGGACCATTGTAACCATACGCCGACTCGAAATCGAAACCCTCTTGCTCTCCACCCGGTAAAGGTTGGCGGATATAAGGAAGAAAAAATGTTTCTTTCTTCTGCTCGAAGACAAATCCGAAGACCTGATCCAGAATTGAAGGGTAGAGCGTGATGTAGTCCAGATGAAAATAGAGATCATCCATTCCGCGGGATTTAAAACGGGCGCAGATTGTTTCCCAGGCGGTGGAGTCGGTGGGGTTAAGCACTCTCATTTTACATCCTTCCAATGAATAGGTTCATCCTCTTTCAGATTGCGATTGAGGGTCATTCCAATAAGCAGATTCAACTCATTGGGAGAAATTTCAACAAACGGTCGCTTGGCGGCAAGCATTTCACGGGTGATTATGGTTCCCTTTGATATATCACGTGCCGCGACCACTCCACGTCGAATCCCGACGATATTCCGTAATTCACTTGTACTCGGACGCTTCAGTCCATCTCCCAAGACCTTTTCGGTTGTCCGGATCGCTTCGACCAATTGCGTCAACTCGACAGGATTCATCGAGGCTTTATGATCCGGTCCGGGCAGTGATTTATCCAGAGTGAAGTGTTTTTCGATCACTTGAGCGCCCAAGGCGACCGCCGCGATAGGAGCGATAAAACCCTCGGTATGATCGGAAAAACCGACCGGCACATGTAACGCCTGCGCCATTGTCACCATTGCACGCAGGTTGACTTCATTGTATGGCGCCGGGTATTCACTGGTGCAGTGGAGGATAACCAGCTCTGGTAATGTATGTTGTCGAATGGTGTTGACTGCCGTCTCCACTTCTCCCAGGGTGCACATCCCGGTCGAGAGGATGATCGGACGGTTCTTCTTGGCGACCGCGGTTAGAAACTCCAAATGATTCGCTTCACTGGAGCCGACCTTGATGATTGGAACCTGAAGCTGATCGACGACAAAATCCAGGCTCTCAAACCCATCCGGAGTGGTGAGAAACATGATGCCGCGCTGATCGCAATACTGTTTCAAGATAATGAAATTTTCATACGAGAGGCAGAGTTTTTTCGAGAGTTCAAAACGGCTTTCGGCGGCGTCACTTGTCTCTGCGAGATAATCGACTTTGACCGCATATTTTCCCGTGATCTCCCCCGGTTTAAAGGTCTGAAATTTCACCGCGTCCACCCCGGCAGCAATGGCAGTATCGATCAATTTTTTCGCCAAGTTTATCTCGCCATTGTGATTGACGCCCGCTTCCGCGATGATAAAGACGTTGCCGTTACCGGATTTGATGATCTTCATACGATTATTCTCTTACCTATCCATGAATTTTTTCAACAAAATCTGCTCTTTTTTATAACGATCCCAGATTTCCAAAATAAAATTGATGATGCGCGGGCTTGCCTTGCCATCCCCGTAAGGATTGCTCATTGTTTTACGGGGAGCGACAATTGCCTGCTCGATGGCGCGAAGGATCGATTCCGCCGAACTATCCGTGGAGATCACATTTTCGCCGAACACCCTGCCAGTCTGACGCGATCCGATATTAACAGCATACACTCCGAACGACGGCGCCTCGACAATCCCGCTCGAAGAATTGCCGATCATCATCTTGATCTGGGAGAGCAGGCTATAAAAGCGATGCCTCCCCAGATTTTTCAGCAGCCGTGTCCGTCTTGGCGCCACCTGCTCGGCGAAACGGTGAAGTTCAGGGATAATCAGGTCGCTGCCGGGATCGGAATTCGGGTAAGTGATCACAAAGTATAAATCTGTCCGGCGCAAGGCTTCAATCAGGCTGCCGATTTGACTCTTCACTGGCAGCGGGTCCAAGGTCGCGGGGTGATAGGTCACCAAGGCGGTGCGTTCCGAGATTTCAATACCTAAATCTTCCTCGAGCTGGGCGCGCGAGAGGGGTTCCAGCGAAGCGAGGTTGTCCAACGCTGGCGAGCCGGTGACACAGATCCGCCACTCCTCCTCGCCCATCTGACGGATCCGTTTTGCAAACACCTCATTCGCCGGGCAGTGCAGATGCGACGCCTTGGTCACAAGATGACGCACCTGCTCATCAAGCGCGCCGAAGGTGATTTCGCCGCCGCAGAGATGCAGAATCGGAATCCGTTGACAGATACAGACGGTTATAACCGTCAACAGCTCATACCGGTCACCGAGGATGATAACCAGGTCTCCAGCGAGACGATCCAAAGCGTCTGCCAAGCCTAAAATCCCCACCCCGACCGTTTTCGACACTGCGGACGCCGATGAGGAGGAGAGCAGCATCTCGATCTTCGCCGCCACCGGGAACTCCGCTTCGATCTCCTTCACTGTCAAGCCGAACTCCGGCGAGAGGTGCATGTTCATCGCCACGACCTGGAGATCGAACCGGGGATTGTCCCGAAGCAGACGTGCCAGAGGGAGCATCCGGTCGAAATCGGCTCTGCCGCCGGTGCAAAGGATGGTTTTTATTCTTTTAGCGGTCACGGATCAGGGATTGCATATCCAACTTTTGATCGAGATAACGAAACTTGCCTAATCGAGTACGTGGAATCTCCTCCACATAGAGTAAGTCAAGATCAAAGGTATTTCCAAGGATCTGACCGATTTTTTCCAGAATCCGTCCCCGCATCGCAGCGGGTGATTCCTCCGTTTCCGGCTCCCGGACAATTTTCAGAATCAACTTACCGACTGCTTCCTGCACCACCTGGAACTGACGTATCCCTTTCCAATCCATATCATTGTAATTGAAGAACGCCGGGGCGAGGGGGATCGCATTGTGGTGCTTATTGATCGCATAATCCTGGATTCTGCCTTCCACCTGTTCGACAGTTTTATAGGGGCGATTCCCGGGACAGAGGCGTTTTGTCTGAATGGCGATGTCGAAGGTGCGATAACGGATTAGAGGAAACATAAAGTTGCTGAAACCGGTGACCACCATCTCGCCGCGTTCTCCCTCCCTTGAAACTTCGGAACCATCGGGAGATAACAATTCCAGCAGTCCGACCTGAGGGAGAAAATGCAGGTCTCTACTAGGCGGAATAGTGACGCCAACCACACAGCCTTCTGTATGTCCATAAATCATGAATACCGGGCAGCCGAAAACCTGCTCCAGCAAATTGCGCTGCCCCTCGGGAAGCATCTCCCCATCGAGAAACAATCCTTTGAGGGAGACCTTCAATCTGAGATCGTTTCGCGCCATCTGTTCACAGAGAGGATAGATCGCCGAAGGACGTGAATGAATATAAACCGGTTGAAATTCATTCAGTTTGGCGACATACTCCCTGACCGTCTCCTTCATGATGTGATAACAGGAGAGCACAAGTTGTCGATCGTCCTTAATGTACCAATACTCCCCTTTGGCAGCGACATTTTCTGGGATTTTATCGCCATACAACCGAGCACTGCGATAGGAAAAGATGCTTAGCCCGGCGAGGTTCATATAGTATTCGGTATTGGCATGATCGCGGGCGCGGTGATCCAGATCCATCATAATAGTCAATGGAACGCCGGTGCTGCCGCCGGTGCTCCGCTGATATAACGTATCAGCCGCAACTCCTTCCGGAATAAAGTCCCGATGATTCTCCTGGATTGTTTGCTTGGTGATGGTGGGGAATTTCTTGATGTCCTGCAACGAGGTGAGATCGTCCGGGGTAAGATGCAGCGCGCGATAGCGATTGCGATAGAAAGGCACACGATGATAAGCATGAACGATGATGTTTTTCAACCGCTCGAACTGGTACGCCGCCATCTTATCCGCTGACCACCATTGGGATTCGTGGAGGAATGCCAGACGTTCTTTGAATAATGGAGTAGATAGAGGGTCAGTTATGCTCACAGCTCCCCCAAAAAGCCGTCGAATTATCTGAGGTATCATTATTCTTAAAAATGCTCAATGTCCGCCATCTTAAAGGCAAACTATTGATGTGGTGTCAGTCGTCCTCGGCTGACACCACCTTTCCTATTGCATAACAAGACTTGAGTGTCAGCCGAGGACGGCTGACACTACCTTTCCTATTGTATAACAAGTCTTGAGTGTCAGCCGAGGACGGCTGACACCACCTTTCCTATTG
>CAZCRQ010000117.1:0-8626 GCA_964501095.1 uncultured bacterium
GGCTTACGCTACCCCTTACCCCTCTCGCAAGCACGGAGGCTTACGCTACCCTTTATATTTATACTTTCGCTCGCAGCGTAGCGATCGGGACGATCATCTCCTCCAAAGAAATTCCGCCGTGAAGAAAGCTGTCATTGAAAAGTTCGACATATTTATTATATTCATTTCGGTAAACAAAGTAATAATCTTCGAACGCCAAAAGATAATCATCATTTACACCACGTGCTGGCAAACCCCAAGTTTCAGCATTACGAATTCTGTATGCTTGTTTTGGGGATACTTGTAAATTTCGACCGATTTTAAAACGGAGATTTTTCGATGCTTCTTTATCCCCGACAACCTGCGCTGGACGTTTTACGCGAATCGATCCATGATCGGAGGTGAGCAGGATAGTAATCCCACGATTAGCGAAAATTCGTAACATTTCATAGAGTGGAGAATGTTCAAACCAGGCTTTTACAATGCTGCGGTAAGCGGCTTCATCTGGAATCAGTGTTTGAATCACTTCTTCGGTGCTGCGGTGGTGAGCGATAAAATCAACGAAATTAAATACCATACTGGTTAAAGGAATATCAAAATAATCTGATGATTTTCGGAGGATTCGCTGGGCTTCCTCTGCATCAAGTATTTTAACATATTTCGGCTCTGGTGTAAGTATTATGCCAAGATTATATAACTGTCTGTCCATAAGTTGACGCTCAAAACGGTTCACGCTTGCTTCATCGTTAACCTTTAGCTTATCCCAAAGATCCGGATGGATGGATTGAAAATCTTTCGGAAATAAACCGCTGAAAATGCTATTGCGGGAATAAGGGGTGGCGGTGGGCAGAATAGAATAATAATAATCGGTTTCGATGGTGAAATCGCTTCTCAACATTGGTTCAACCGCCATCCATTGGTCGAGTCGAAGACAATCCAATACCAGGAATAAAATCGGTTCTTTGCGCTTCAGCAGTGGTACAACCCATTTCTGTACAACATCCAAGCTAAGCGGAGGTCGATTTCCACGCTCGGCATCGATCCATTCAGCATAATTATCAACAATATATTTTACAAATAAAGAATTAGCGGAGCGAATTTGTTCTTCAAGTAGACTTAACAATCCGGAAGTACGCTGGGTCGCAATTTCAAGCGACCATTTTGTAAGGCGCACATATAAGTCAATCCAATCATACCATTCAAGTGGTTCCAACATTTCTTGATTAATCTGATTAAATTCCTTGACATAATCGCGGCTTAGCCGTTCACGGCTGATTGAAATTCCTTCAAGTAATTTTTTCAAAACGCTTAGAATCTGGCTGGGATTCACCGGTTTGGTAAGATAATCATTGATCCGTCCACCAATCGCTTCATTCATTGTCGTTTCTTCTTCACTCTTGGTGATCATCACCGCTGGGATATCCGGTCGGATTTTTCTTATCCGAGCCAGAGTGGCGATGCCATCCAATCCCGCCATCTGCTCATCCAGCAATACTGCATCATAATCACTTTTCACTACCTCACGCACGGCATCCTCCCCCGAAGTCACACCTTTGATTTCATACCCGTGTTCATCGAGGAACATGATATGCGGCTGCAACAATTCAATCTCATCATCTGCCCATAGTATTCGTCTTCGGATTGTCATTGAGACTCCTATTCATGACACATTATTTTATATCATCAAGATATAATTGAAGAAAGCGTTTCCAACTTGCAGCTTGCTCCGCTTGTAATCGCCCTCCCTGTTGCGCCAAGTCCACCGCCGCTTCCAAAAGTTTCAGATAAAGCACTCTGTCCTGAATATTTTCCCATCCCTGGAGATGTTGACGGACTGCCTCTAAATCGTTCCGTACGACCGGACCGGTCATCGCCTCAGCGGGTGTCAGCAGTTTTAAATTTTCTATCATTCCCTCGACCAAAGGCAGCAAACCGCGGATCGCCTCCCCGGACTCTTTAACCACTGATGCCAACCGTGAAGCCGCCAGGGAACAGAGAACGGGAAGAAAATTCGACGCCAAGACCGCTGCGAGATGGTAATGCGCTCGATCCTTTTCACGCACTTGCCAAGTTGTCGTTCCCAATCTCTGCGCCAATTCGGACGCCATCGGCTGGGCATCTTCATCTGCGGTCACTCCCACGACAATTCCCTGAAAACGCCGGGAGTCGACATCTTTAGGAAAAGTCTGAATTGGATGCCAGGCTAAACGGAGCCATCCTTTTTCCGTTAAAGGAGTCAATGGAACAATGCCAAACCGCCCGGAAAAGTGCATAGCGACTCTGGGATTCATAGAATTTAGCCCAATTTGAGGTGCCGGGTGGTGATTATTGGCGCGATGTGCCAGAATCGTGGCGATTTTTTCAATCTGGTCGTCCGGTACGGCAAGGATAAGAAGATCCACTGCAAGCGGGAGTGCATGAAGTGGAAAGACCGGAATTGCATCAGCGAGGGCGATTTCTCGATGCGGCGATTTATTGCGCAGCGCCACACCTTTGACCATGACGCCGGTTTGACGCAAGCCGTGAAGGAACGGACGTCCCACCGCGCCATATCCGATGCAGGAGCAGGTTTTTATAACATTTTCATTACCCATACTATATAATAAGGCTAATTACGGATGACAGGGAACTTCTTTTGAAGTAAAGGGAGTACTACTTGCTTTACTGCATCAAACACCTGCTCCACGTCTGGGGAAGAATCGATACGTACAATTTCAGGCAGGTTTATTTGGTCGAAGACAGCTTTGACATGTGCAAGGTTCTCGCGCTTTTCCATTAAATTGGGGAGATCGTTACGGACATTGATAATTCGGCTAAGGGCGGTGTCCAGGTTCACCTCGAAAATCAGAGTCAGGTCCGGAGTTGGTGCAAATGCAGTCATCAGGTCATGAATCTCGTGGGGAGTTTTATAGTTTCGACTCCCCTGGTATGCCATGCTGGAATAATAATAGCGGTCGACAATCACTACAGCGCCGCGTGACAATGCAGGTTGAATCAGAGTTTTCACATGTTCCAAACGATCCAGGCGAAAGAGTTCCAATTCTTCCTCAGGGCTGAACCGTTGATGTTCCAGTAATCCTTGGCGAATCCGGCGTCCATACTGACCATCGGTAGGTTCGAATGAATAAACGACATCGAGTTCCAATTTAAGGAGATGTTGTTGCAACAGTTTCGCCTGTGTGGTTTTTCCACCTCCGTCAATGCCTTCAAAGGCAAGCAGAATACCGGTTCGTTTTTTTTCCCTCACGAAAATTATTCCACAACAGTTTATAATTACTTGACTGGTCCGCAAGCGATAACCTCCTGGGGGCAGCCGCGGGCGTATTTCTTGAAATTCTCGATGAAGCGGGCAGCAAGTTCCTTGTACTTCATCAGGTGCTCTTCACGGGTTGACCAGGAGCTGGCGGGATCCAGCACACGATCCGGCACACCGTCGCATCTTCGCGGAACCGCGAAACCAAAGACCGGGTCCTTTTCATAAGGCATATCATCCAGTTTGCCGTCCAGCGCGGAGTTCAGCAAGGTGCGTGTGTACTGAATGCTGATACGTTTTCCGACGCCGAATTTTCCGCCGACCCAACCGGTGTTGAGAAGCCAGCAGTTGACATTGTAACGTTGAATCTTGCGTTTCAACAGATCAGCATAGAAGTAGGGTGGATGCACCATGAACGGCGCGCCGAAACATGTGGAGAAAGTAATTTCCGGTTCGATTCCCAAGCCCGCTTCAGTTCCGGCGATCTTCGAGGTGTAGCCAGAGATGAAATGATAGAGCGCCTGGTCTGGAGTCAACCTGGCGATCGGCGGCATCACTCCTGAAGCGTCGCAGGTGAGGAAGATAATGTTCTTCGGATGACCAGCCATCTTCTCCGGTACAGCATTGGCGATGAAATCGAGGGGATAAGAGGCGCGGGTATTCTCGGTTAAGGTATCATCATCGAGGTCGATGTTTCGCGTGACGGGATCATAGACCACATTCTCGAGGATTGTGCCGTAACGACGAGTGCAGGCGAAAATCTGCGGTTCGGCGGAGGCGGAGAGAAAGATCACCTTGGCGTAACAACCATTCTCGAAATTAAAGATGCCGTCATCTGACCACCCATGTTCATCATCCCCGATCAACCGTCGCGCGGGATCTGCGGACAATGTGGTTTTCCCCGTTCCGGAGAGTCCGAAGAAGAGCGCTGACTCCCCATTACTACCCACATTTGCGCTGCAATGCATCGACAACACGCCCTGCAGCGGCATCAGGTAATTCATCAAGGTAAAGATTGTCTTCTTGATTTCCCCGCCATACTCGGAGACGCCAATGATACCTAATCCCTGGGAGAAATTCATCGCGATCACAGTATTTGAATGAGTGGCTTCAATCTGACGGATGGCTTTGAAACGAGGCGCTGCGATCAAGGTAAAATCGGGTACGAACTGCTTGTATTCATTCGTTGATTTTGGTGGGATGAACATATTTCTGGCGAAGAGACTCTGCCAGGCTTGTTCGGTAATGATGCGAACCGAGATACGGTAATTCGGATCCGCGCCGCAATAGACATCCTGAACAAATACATCCCGCCCCTGGAGATAACCGTTCACCCGGATATGAAGGTCGTTGAATTTGTCCGATGGATAGGGACGGTTGTACTCCCCCCACCAGACATGATCTTCGGAAGAGGGTTCCCGCACGATGTACTTGTCATTCGCCGCGCGAGAAGTGTGTCCGCCGGTGTCAACCACCATCGGACCGTTATGCGAGATCTTGCCCTCTTTACGGAAGATGAATTCCTCATATAAGGCTTCCGGAGGAAGGTTCCAGTATACTTTCCGCAAATTCATCAACCCGTGTATCTTCACATCGTAGTCGCTTTTCAGGGCTTCGGCTTGAGCTTCGGCAGGCGTCTTGATGTCCAATAAGTTGATCATAACCAATCCCTTATCAGTTTTTTCTCACCGATGAACAGCTCGTTCGGCGACTCGGGATCAACAACCCATTTAATTCGTTCAATACCCTGTGTTATTTCTTTTATCGATCCGCAAATACTCAAGCGGAGGTGTCCTTCCATTCCGAATTCTTTTCCCGGGACGGTCACCACCATCGCTTTTTCGAGAATCTGCTTGGCGAGGGCGACAGAATCATTGCTATAAGCGCGGAAATCGGGCAGACAGTAAAATGTCCCTTCTGGGGGGATGATGCGGATGCTGTTAAAGGCACGCAATTCCTGCATCATGACGTCGCGGTTGTTCTGAAGCATCAACCGCAGAGCTTCGATAGAAGATTGCACACCGGTGAGGGCGCCCTCGGCGGCTGCCTGTACGACCGCGGAGGCGGTCGAGGTCGTCTGAGCCTGAACATTGATCATGATCTCGACCAATTTCTTCGGTGCAATTACCCAACCGATGCGAAAACCGGTCATTCCATAAAGCTTGGAAACGCCGTTGATCGTGATTACATGCGAATCCTCGAGATCCTTGTTGGTGAACCTGTACGGCGAGACTGCCGATTTGCCGTCGAAAACCAGCTTGTGATAAATATCGTCAGAGATGTACCAAATGCCCTTTTTCTCGCAAAATTCAACCAGTTCAGCGACGAAATCTTCCTTATAAACTACACCGGAAGGATTGTTCGGGCTGTTAACGATGATCGCCCGGGTATAGGAGCCGACCATTTCCTTGATGTCATCCATTTCTGGATGAAACGTGCCATCCTCGGGGGTGACGATAACCGGCACACCGTACACCATCTTGACCATCTCCGGGTAACTGACCCAGTATGGTGCGAGAATGATTACTTCATCCTGGGGATTCAGCAGCGTATACAACAGGTTAAACAATGCCTGCTTGGCACCATTGGAAACTATTACGTTACTGGAACCTACCAGTTTGTTGTAATTTTCTTCGGTATAGCGAATTACCGCTTTGCGCAAAGCCGAAGTGCCCTCGATGGGTGTGTATTTGATGTCACCTTCCTTCAGTTTTGCCGCGGCGCTGAGGATGGAAGCGATAGGCGCCCGATTCTTCGGCTCGCCTGCTCCCAGATGGATCACCGGCTCTCCTTTATCTCGAAGCAACTTCGCTGTCTCATTCAACATCAAAGTCGGAGATTCAGCTATCGCCCGCGCAACTAAGCTTAGACTCATTGTTCGATTGCACTCCAGAATTAAAAGAGTAAGTCGGGATTTCCATCCCGACACTATGGTTCATTGTTTGGTTCTTAAATGAGAATGTCGGATGCAGCGACTCCGAATTACCTGCATAAAATTGAAAGACGAAAGTTAGTGAATGGTATAACAAACAGCAACACCCCATCTCTTCAGTTCGAGCTTGATAACTGGTTCATTGAGTAGGTCAATTACGCTGAAAACAGTGAGAGAATTCCGCTTCCAGAGGGATGGTATAGAAAGGATGCTGAAGCACACTTCCAAGCGCGTTGAAGAGTGCATAAATCAATTGAATTGTTTCACCATTCTGAGGGGTAGCGTAAGCCTCCGTGCGGGTGCCCTGCACAACAAGTAGTGCGGGGCACCTGCCCTTACTGTCAACGTCCATTCAGTCTCAGAAACGTAATGAGTAGAAAGGCAGGATTTACATAACAAAATCGTACTATCACCATTACTCCCCATCCTGTAAAGATAAGTTTTCATCCTGTCAATCCTCAATATCCTCTCCATTCGGTGAATTTCTACCCTACATCGATCCAGGTGATCTTCTTCAAGGCGATCCGTTTAAATTCCTCTTTCAGCGCCGGTCGGAGTTTGAAATAAGGATCGTTCTGGATCAATTCATCCGCTGCTTGGCGCGCTCGGATCAAGAGCGCCTGATCTCCGACGAGATCCGAGAAGCGCAGCTCGGGGAGACCATGCTGACGTACCCCGAAGAAATCGCCCGCCCCGCGGAGGCGCAGGTCTTCCTCAGCGACGAAGAAGCCGTCGATCGAATGAACCAGGGTGCGGATTCTCGCCCGCGCTGTCTCGGTGACCGGCGGGTAGGCAACGAGGTAACAGCGGGAATCCCGTCCGCCACGACCGATCCTGCCGCGCAATTGATGAAGCTGCGCCAGACCGTAACGCTCGGCATGTTCGACCACCATCTCCGTCGCTTCCGGAACATCAACCCCGACCTCGATCACCGTTGTCGAGACCAGCACTGGAGTTTCGCCGCAAGAAAACAGACGCATCGCTTCCTCTTTCTCCTCGATCTTCATTCGACCATGCAACAATCCTACTGGGATATTCTTGAACACCCCTTTTTGCAGCCATTCCTGCGCCTCCACCGCCGCCTGCAAATCTAGCTTCTCCGACTCCTCAATCAAGGGGAAGACCACATAAGACCGTCCACCTTCCTCAATTTTTTGTCGGACATCCTGGTAGACCTCTTTGCGATTGGTCTTCCCATTGATTGCGGTGGTTATAATTTTCCCACGTCCGGGAGGCATTTCGTCAATTTTACTGACATCGAGATCGCCATAGAGCGCCAATCCGAGCGAGCGCGGGATCGGAGTCGCGGTCATCACCAGCACATCCGGTCGAAAGTCCACGCCGGGATCCATCAACTTCAGACGCTGCGCCACCCCAAAGCGGTGCTGCTCATCGATGACCACCAGACCGAGTCGGTTGAACGACACCGCTTCCTGGATCAAGGCATGTGTTCCGATGATGATCCCGGGGACGCCATCTTCGATTATCTGCAAGCTTTCGCGACGTTCACGGGTTTTCGTGCTTCCGGTAAGCAAAATGACTCTTACTCCCAATCCTTCAAGAAACTTCCGGCTGGTCAGATAATGCTGTTCGGCGAGAATTTCAGTCGGCACCATCAACGCCGCCTGATAACCATTCTCCACGGCGATGGTCATGGCGATCAACGCCACGATGGTTTTGCCGGAACCCACATCACCCTGCAGGAGACGACTCATTGGATGAGGTGAGGTCATGTCCGCCCAGATTTCACGCAGCACCCGGCGCTGAGCATCGGTCAGCTTGAAGGGCAGACGTTCGATCAGGGCGCGGGTGGTCTCACCGACTCGCGGGTAGGCGATCCCGCGCAGCTTTTCGCGCTGACGTTTCCGCGCCCACGCCCAGGTCAGTTGCAGCATCACCAGTTCATCGAACTTGAGACGTTCCCAGCCGCGATCATGCTCCTCGGCGTTATGGGGACGGTGCACATAACTCAACGCTTGTTCAAGTGGAAGAATGCCATATCGCTGCAAATCCTCAGGGAGCCAGAAATCGGCAATCCCGGGGAGATATTCGCCAATCAAACGATCCATTAACTTTCGCAATCCGCGGGTGTCAAGATCAACATTCTCAAACTCTTTGTTGCAGGGATACAACGCAACCCAGCGTCCCTGACCGGCGCGTAAATCTTCAATCTCACCCTGCGATAAATAGGTGATCTCGGGATGTGTGATTTGCAACACATGCCCATATTGATTTACTTTTCCGGTAAAAGCTGCCTGGAAACCGGGAACAATCGCCATCTTGAAATAATGCAACCTTTGGAACCAGATCAGTGTAATATCCCCACTGTCGTCCTCGAGTAGCGCTTCAAAACGCGATTTCCCCCTGCCACCACTTCTCGGCGCCACTTCACGGACATCGGTAATCTGTCCAATCAGGGTCACTTCAGTTTCGGTGGGAGCGTTAATCGAACCGATGGGAAC
>CAZCRQ010000118.1:0-8610 GCA_964501095.1 uncultured bacterium
GTGATAGGCATCAGCAAATTGAGGTTCAATTGAAACAGCTTCACGAAAGGCTTGTTCCGCCGTGTCGTAAAATCCCTGACGCTGTAACGTCAAACCCAATGTATTGAATGCCTTGGCGAAGGAGGGATCGAGGTTTATCGATTCCCGCGCCGCCATTTCAGCTTCAGTGAGATGCCCCAATTCCATCAACGCTAGGGCGAGATTATTGTGAGTTTCCGGATCTTTACGGTTGTAATGAATGGATTGGATAAAATTCTCAATGGCATCTTTCAGGTTTCCCTGACTGAGATAAATCAGACCGATATTGTTCCACGCCTGCCCTATGTTGGATTTCAGCTCCACGGCGCGGTTGAAATTTTCCAAAGCTTCATTAAGATCGCCCTTACTATAAAGTACCAATCCAAGGTTATTGTAAGCCTGGGCGAAAGAGCTGTCGAGTTTCAGTGCTTTTTCACAATAGATCCGTGAGCTGTCCAATCGCCCGGTCTCATAATAGATTGTCCCCAGATTGTTGTAAGCTCGTGCAAAATTGGGGAGGATACGGATAGCTCTTTTGTAAGCATCAGCCGCTTCCTCCCAGCGTTTCAGCTCCTGCAAAGCGAGTCCTAGGTTATAGGCGGTGCCGGGGAGTGAGGGATCATTATCCAAGGCGGTACTGTATGCCTGCACCGCTTGATTGAGATTGCCGAGATAATAGTGCGCCAATCCCAGATCGTACCAGGCTTGGGCGAAATCAGGTTTTATCCGTGTCGCTTCCTCAAACTCACTCAATGCCGCCAGATAGGACTTCTTCTTGAACAAGCACAGACCCAGGTTGTAATGAGCTTGAGCGAAATCCTTTTTGAAGGCAATCGCTTTCCGGCACTGATGGATCGCCATATCATTGTAGTCGGTGAGATAGAGCGCCAAACCATAGTTATTCAGCAGTTCGGGATTGTTGGGATCTAATTTCACCGCCTTGGAGTATGCCTCCAGGGCTTCGCTGAGATTCCCCCGGGTCAGGTAGGAGTCGCCTAGAAGCGTATGATCCAAGGCGTCGTCGGGATTCAATTCAATCGCGCGGTTGAAGGCATCAATGGCAGCATCCAGGCGTGAAGAGTGCATCCAAGCACGTCCCATGTTGTAGTAGGCTTCCCCATACTTGGGATCCAACTCGATTGCCCTTTGAAAGGAAGAGAGAGCGTTTTTTGTCTTCCCAATCTCGAGGTAGACCACTCCCAGGTTGTTATGAACATCACATCGGTTAGGATTCAATTTTGCCGCTTTGTTGTACTCTTCAATTGCTTCCCGAAACCTTTTCATCTTCTGATAGACCATGCCGAGGTTAAAATGGGCATCGGAACTGTTGGGTTCAAGACGAATCGCGATGAGAAAGACCTTCTCCGCATTCGCCAAGCTGTCCTTCTCCACCCATTCCAAGCCTTGATCAAATAAAGTGGGGCTTCCTGGATCGCCGGCACTGCGCTCGGAGACTGGCTCCACCGCAACTACCGTTATAACGGCGCACAAGAATAGAAACACTCCCATGATCTTTCCCCATCCAGAAAAGGGAAGCTGCATTTTGGTAAAAATCCAATCCATTGCTGTCACCTGCATATTTTCCATAAGGTTATGTTTAAACCGGAAAAACCGCATCGTCAGTGATGAGACCCCTTTGGTTTCACCTGATAACGAATCTGGTTCAATTCTTCAACATGTCTAATGCTAATAAAGTCTGACCGCTTATGCAATGTATTTGGGTGAAATTGGAATTATTCTCGTGTGTGAGGATGCTCTTAGCTGTGCTTGGGTGGAGAGATGGGTTTTTCCTTTCGATGGGTAGGGATGCCCCCCGCCATTCGGAATAATGGCGCCTGCCGCTGCCATTGTTGCTCTTTACAAAACTATGATCCGGCAATAAATTGTTCCCGAATATGATTAGCTGTTCTCTCTAGGGAAAGGAATAATATAGTATGTCACAATCATTAAAAGATTCCACACTTCCTTCTCTCGCTCTGTCCTTGCCGGGAGAAAAGGATCGCCTGGTGAAATTTATCCATGATGGTATAATTTCGGCGGGAATGAGCAAAGCGGTCATCGGTTTATCCGGGGGTATCGACAGCGCGGTTGTCACCCATTTATGTGTCGAAGCTGTCGGTAAGGATAATGTCTATGCGATTATGATGCCGCATCGTATCTCAAATCCCGATTCCTTGAAAGACGCTAAAAAAGTAATAGATCAATTGGGTTGTAAATCACGGATTATAGATATTTCTCCTATGACCGACCCCTATATCGACACCTACATCGGCGAGGATATAAGAAGAAAAGGCAATGTCTTTGCCCGAACCCGGATGATCATCCTCTACGATATCTCCGCGGAAGTTAGGGGTTTGGTCATTGGAACCGGAAACAAAACCGAGGCTCTCCTCGGTTACGCCACCTTGCATGGAGATACCGCCTGCGCTCTTGCGCCCCTGGGAGATCTATATAAAACCCAGGTTCGTATGCTTGCCCGGTATCTCGGAGTCGATCCGGAGATTATCGTCAAGATTCCCAGCGCCGACCTCTGGGTGGGACAGACCGATGAAGGGGAATTGGGGATTACCTACGAAGAAGCTGATCGTCTGCTCGCCGAACTGGTCGATAAAAAAACCGCTCCAGAGATGCTGATATTACGTGGAGAAAATCCTGAGAAAATCAATCTTCTTCTTAAAAGGATGGAGCAATTCAAATATAAACGTCTTCCCGCATCGGTTTATCGATTACCTGCGCACAAGGAGTAAAGGTTGCTATTGGGATAAAAGAGTGAAGAAAAAGGGATAGCATCATTTATCCTTGATTGACGACGTGCAATTTGGAAAGGTCAAAAGGGAAAGTCAAAAGGTTGTAATGTAATGAAAAGCGAAATTAGTACTACTTTGTTATGTGAATCCAGCCACTCTTCTCATTGTGTTTCGCAGACTGAACGGACGCTGGCAATTGGAACACCAGCCAGGTAGCCCGGACGCGCCGTCATCCGGGAAAATGACGCATGTTTATCCAAGTATCTCCCGGACGGTGGCACGTCCGGGCTACATAACTTCGCTCTCAATTACAGGCTGATTTATTCAGGGATAAGTCCTTAATTTCATTACAACCACCCAATGTCATGACTGATCAGAATAAACATACGATATTGCTTCCTATTGGACTTTACATCGTTTCCACGCCGATCGGCAATCTTTCGGATATCAGCGAACGGGCGTGTCGGATTCTGGCTTCAGTGGAGTTGATTGCGGCGGAGGACACCCGTCACAGCCGTGTTCTTCTCGATACCTACGGTATTCGGACTCCAATGCAGGCATATCATGAACACAACGTCCGGCGAGTGCTGCCCCGTCTGATTGAAGACCTGAAGTCAAAGAAATCGATCGCTTTGATCAGTGATGCAGGCACACCGGCTCTTTCCGATCCCGGGTATCGCTTGATTCATGAAACAATTGCCGAGGGGATCGCGGTTTTCTCTATTCCCGGACCCAGCGCCATTCTCAGCGCCTTGGTAGTCAGCGGACTACCGACCGATCGGTTTACTTTTGAAGGATTTTTGCCCCGTAAAAAGGGACGGCAGACTCGTTTGTCGGAATTGGCAAGGGAGCCGCGAACGATGATCTTCTTCGAATCTCCGTTGAGAATCGCCAAGACGATCGAGGAGTTGACCAGGATTTTCGGGGAGACTCGTTGCGCCGCGGTGTGCCGTGAATTGACCAAACACTTTGAAGAAGTGATTCGTGGGACGCTTGGGGAGTTGAATAAGAAATTCGTCGACACATCTCTGAAAGGAGAGATCACCTTAGTTGTGGAGGGCGGAAATAGTTACGGAAAAAGAAAACGTCACCCAGACACACCACGATGTCCGTAAGGTGCGGGCGCTGTTTAATCCGCGATCCGGTCTCTGGTGGAACCGTCAGGGTGTGCAAAATATCCTTGAGGGCATCTGGGATATACCGGGGATCGATCTGACCTATCAAATCAGCCGCAACCGTGAAGACGGGATTGAGAAAGCGAAGCGTGCGGTCGAGGATGGGGTGGATACGATTATCGTAGTTGGCGGGGATGGGATGGTCAACACCATCGGCGGCACCTTGATCAACACGAAGACGGCATTGGCGGTGATTCCCGCCGGCAGTGGGAATGGTTTTGCCCGCCATTTTAATATTCCACTTTCACCGGAGAAAGCGGCGAAAGTATTGAAAATTGGGCATCGTATGAAGATTGATGTAGGATTCGCCGCCGGACGTCCCTTCTTTGTCACCTGTGGTTTAGCCTGGGACGCTGAGTTGACCCGCGGTTTCAACGAGTCTCCCATCCGTGGCATCATACCTTATGTTTTCGCCGGAATTTCCGGATACTTTCGTTATATTCCGCAGAATTTCAAGTTGTTGCTGGATGGAGCACCGCGCCAGGTGGAAAAACCGATGTTGTTTACGGTCGCCAACCTGACCCAGTATGGCGGCGGAGCGATGATCGCCCCCGATGCCCGACCGGATGACGGATACTTGGTGCTGGTGATTGTGCCTTATATGGATCCGGTATATCTTCTCTCGCAGGTTAGACGGTTGTTTGACGGTACAATCAGCGAAGCGAGCAATGTCACCATGCAACGCTTTAAAAAACTTGAAGTTTTCCGTGAGCGACCTGACCCAATTCAAGCGGACGGCGAATTGTTGCCGGTGGAGAAGGATTTTACCATCGAAGTGCACCCAGCCGCCCTCGAAGTTATCGTACCTGAATTCTGGAAACTCAATCCGGAAAAATAACTACTGGACTGATGCTTTACACCAATCCCAAGATGCTTTACTACGGCGAACCTATCATCTGCCAGGTAAAGCTGAAAAAACAGGTTCTTGAGTTTAATGCGCACATTGAGGATATGAATCCCCAAAATGGGATTTTCATTCAAGATCCTAAAATTGAGAACAATCGACTGGAAATCGGGCAGACTCTTCACGTAACCTATTTCCGTCCCCGATCCGCCTACCAGTTTGATTCCAGGATTCTGGCAAGAGGACGCCGTAAAGGGGAGGAGATGCTGCTTATCTCCTTCCCCGGTAAAATAGTCAAATCTCAGTTACGAGACCGTCTGCGCGCCGAGATACCCGGTGTTGTCCATTTTCAAAGTGCCAATGACCGCAATACCCGTTACCAGGGGTACATTAAAGATTTATCCGCTAGTGGACTGGCGATCAGCACTCCGAAAAAGGGAATGTTCGCCGCCTCCGCCGTTCCCATCGGGGAGTCGATTTATCTTGATATTACCCTTTCCAAAAGTCAGGTGATTGTTGGCTTGATTGCCTCCATCGTGCGAGTTACGCCCGATACTTCCAATTCCCGAAATGTGGTAGTTCAGATGTATTTTACCAAAATTACCGATCACCAGCGTGACAAACTCGAAATGATTGTAAGGAAAGGAGCGAATGGATAAAAATGAAGGATGAAGGATGAAGAATGAAGCATGGATTGTCTAAGTTTACTTGCCATAGCCACAGCCCTTGCCTTGGACGCTTTCGCGGTGTCGTTAGCGACGGGGTGTTTTCTCTGCCAGGTTACGAAAAGGCACATCTTTCGCTTCGCCTTCCACTTCGGTCTCTTCCAGGCGTTGATGCCGGTGCTGGGGTGGTCTGTCGGTATTGAAATACAAAGTTTTCTAGGTATGTATGACCACTGGGTGGCATTGGGATTGTTGACCTGTGTCGGGGGGAAGATGATCTACGAAGGATTGCTGGGGAAGGAGCAAGTGCGGACTTCAGGTGATCCCACCCGCGGCTGGTCGCTGGTTTTCCTCTCCGTCGCCACCAGCCTCGACGCCCTGGCGGTCGGAATCTCGCTGGCAATGCTTGGGGAGAGCATCCTTCTGCCGGCGGTGGTGATCGGCATCGTCGCCGCAGCGTTTACTACCGTCGGCATGTTGCTTGGTAAAAGAATCGGCCTCTTCTGGGGTAAGAAAGTCGTTGTGGTTGGCGGATTGATTCTGATCGGGATCGGAATTAAAATTGTCATCGAGCACTTACTTTGATCCAGAATTCGCTTCTTCTTGAATCATTGCGGAGAGTAGGGGAATCATTATCTCATGGTGTCCGGTGATGGCGTATCCTTTTCCTCCTGACAGGACAGGACGCTGTACCACATTCACCAGCGGGCGGTAATGCTGGATCATATCGAAGTTCGCGGTGACAAAGTCGACGACATTATACTGCAGGTTTCGGGCGACCGCCAAGGCTTTTAAGAAGACCTCCGGCATGATCACCGCGCTGCCGAAGTTAAGAACCACACCGCCGTTGCCCAGTTGTGAGACAGTCGCAGCGAAGATACGGAAATCCCGTAATGTGGCTTCTCCGATAGCAGCACCGTTCGCCGTGGGATGCTGATGAACAATATCAGTGCCGATGGCGACATGCAGAGTGTAGGGAATCCCCAAACGATAACAACAGGCTAACAATGCCCGTTTTAAATAGGGTGCCTTTTCCTCGACCAGCAGGCGTCCAACCGTTTCTCCGAATCCTTCCTTAAGTTGCAATGCTTGGACAGCGGCATCGTTCACCAACGCCGCGGTGTCATGCGCCATTCCAAAGGAACCGTCGGATAACTGCGACGCCACATCCTCGGAAGTGTGTCCGAAACGCGCCAGTTCGGTATCGTGAATCGCGGCGCTGCCGTTGGACGCCAGGTGTGTTAAAAAGCCTTTCTCCGCCAAGTCGGCAAGGATTGTCGAGCACCCGGTTTTCACCACATGACCCCCGATCATGGCGACAATCGGCTTCTTCAGCTCGCGCGCCCGCACCACCGCCTTTGCCACTGCCTTTAAATCCTCCGCTTTCAAAATGCGCGGCAGACCGGAGAAAAACTCGCGCACTGTCATTCCCGCCCGCGGTGGAATCGCCAGGGCATCTGATTGTACCTTCGAGGGACGCTGCGCTGCGGAATAGGTTCTTAGCCCCCGCAAGTCAATTTCCCGGAATTTGCCCATCTTCAAAGCTCCCCATCTTGATCGCTTTTATTAAAAATACGTGCTCATTATTCTTAATCAAAATCATCCGGATCGGACGGTGAAACGATGAGGATCACATCGAAATGGGGCTCCAAGGTGAAGGAGAACTGGTTTTTCGCCTTTTCGGATCTATGTAGATTTCCGTTCGGGTAGTGCAGGAATACGGGTAGTTCAGGTCAAATGATTTGAGGGAAATATCTCAATTTATGTGAGCTGTTTGCCCGCTTCAGCGGGCAATCGGGCAGTTATGTAGCCCGGACGTGCCACCGTCTGGGAGTTATGTAGTTATGTAGCCCGGACGTGCCACCGTCCGGGAGATATTTGGATAAACATGTGTCATTTTCCCGGACGACGGTGCGTCCGGGCTACCAGGCTGCTTCAAGTTATGTAGCCTGGACGTGCCACCGCCGGGAGATACTTGGACAAACATGCGTCATTTTCCCGGACTACCAGTCATTTTCCCGGACGACGGCGCGTCCGGGCTACCAGGCTGCTTCAAGTTATGTAGCCCGGACGTGCCACCGTCCGGGAGATACTTGGACAAACATGCGTCATTTTCCCGGACGACGGCGCGTCCGGGCTACCTGGCTACTATAGTATAGGTTTAACAAATACAAACTATGCAGGGAGAAGAGATGAGAAAAATTGTTATTTTACTCCTGCTTTTGTTTGCGGTTATTGGAAATACGATTGCTCAAGACAGTTTGAATGTCATTAGAGTGAATAGTCTGTATAGATATTGGAGTTCTGCTTGGGATGTTGCTGTTCAAGGCAATTATGCGTATGTGGCAACCAGGGAATCAGGTCTTAGAATTCTGGATGTCAGCGATCCCACAAACCCAATAGAAGTTGGACTATCTATCTTTCAGAAAGAAGTATATTACGTTGAGGTTTCAGGCGGTTATGCTTATATAACAGTCTTTAACGATGGTCTTAGAATAATAGATGTAAATGATCCATCAAATCCAATTGAAGCTGGTATTTATCCTCTGAACAATAGAATGGATGTTGGATATTTTGGAATTGAAATTGAAGGAAACTACGGATTCGTTCTAGATTGGGATTTAAACCGAAATAATAAAGGAATACGAATTATTGATATTCATGACCCGTCTAATCCTGTTGAGGCGGCATTCTTTCATACGCAGGGCAATCCTGTGGGTTTAAAGATATCAGGAGGTTATGCATACGTTGCAAATGGGGAAAATGGGCTTCGAATAATAGATATAAACGATCCCCGGCATCCAATTGAAATTGGTTTCTGTATCAATTTAGGAAATGTTAAATCTATAGATGTAGCTGAAAATTATGCTTATCTTGGGTGTTCTAATGTAGGTTTAGTAGTAATTGATATTCATGATCCATTCAATCCATTTGAAATAGGTTTCTGTGGCGGTCCTGTTTATCCTAACCATGTGACTTTTTACGAAGGCTATACTTATGTCGCGAGTGAACAAGAAGGAATATTTATATTTGATGTGAGTGATCCCTTTAATCCTGAAGTATCGAATTTTTGCGAAATGCAAAACCAAATTAAGATGCTGTATATTTTAGACGATTATGCTTATGTCGCTTGTGGGATTTCAGGTCTTCGCATTTTAGAC
>CAZCRQ010000119.1:0-8543 GCA_964501095.1 uncultured bacterium
GACGCCCGTGCTACTGTCTTTGTTCTACACCTTGGGTGGATCGCCAGCATGGAGGCTTACGCTACCCTGTGGTTTCGCCCGAATCCAATTCATGGTTAAAAAAGCATCATGAAGGAGGTTAAGGGTTTCGTTTGACCGCGAAGTTTCCACACAAATCCAATAATCGCGCGGTTGTTCAATATAGCCGAAAGTTGCAATTCCGGATTTATTCAGAAGCTCCGAGGCTGCCCGGTGCAGCTCGGGGACAATGTGAGTGGCAGTTACGACAGTAATCCCGCTATAAGGCGCTGTTTCTCCAGCTTGCGCCAAGGTCCAGGCGACCCATCTGCCACGATATTCGGTAAACCTCAGACATCCTTCGTGCGGAAATTGTTTCCCGCATCCCTGTTTTTTCGTCAAACCGTCAATTTTGCTGATTCCAACCACTTCGCCAAGATCGTAGGGATGATTGCTGATAATCGTGCCAATAGAATTGGATTTTGAATTTCCTATTCCTAGGGGGATATTGAATTGCAAGGCAAAAGCGGCGGCTTGGGTCTGCAATGCCGGGGTGCCGGCTTGCGCCAATCGCAAAGCGCTCTCAAAGTCCAAGGCTTCAATACATCTGGCAGAAGTGACACAGTGCGGATCGGCGGTAAACAATCCATCCACATCTTTCATCAGCTCGCAGCGATCGGCGTGAATCGCCGCCGCCAACGCTACTGCGGTCGCATCACTGCCCCCGCGTCCCAGCGTCGTGATCTCCTTCTCCACCGATACCCCTTGGAAACCGGCGACAATCACGACTAGGTCTTTCTCCAGCGCTTCTAAAAGCCTCCCTGGACGGATATCGATGATTCGCGCCTCCCCGTGATGAGTATCGGTGATTATTCCCACCTGGCTGCCAGTGAAGCTTGCTGCCCCAACGCCTTCCGCTTCAATCGCCATCGCCAACAGCGCACAACTGATTCGTTCCCCGACACTCAGGAGCATATCCATCTCGCGGCGTGGAGGATCGGGATTTATTGACTTAGCGAGCTGTATCAGTTCATCGGTCGTCACCGCCATCGCCGAGACCACGACGACAATTTCATCACCGCTCCATTTCAGATCGGCGATCGCTCTTGCGATCCGACGGATGCTGTCCGAGTCGCGTAAACTCGAGCCGCCGTATTTCCTTACGATTCTTGCCACTTGATCCCTAAAACATCCGCCATTGTATATGTCCCTTCCTTCTTCCCGGCGAGGAAACGAACTGCCGGTGCGACACCGCTGGCAAACGCCATCCGTGAATGTGCGCGATGAATGATCTCAATCTCCTCGCCTTCAGATACCAAGAGAATCCGATGCTCACCCACGATCTCGCCCAACCTGAGACTGGTTACTTGAATCACGGGCGAGATGCCCCTGCTACCTGACAACGAATTAACACTAATGGACTCTAATCTCTCTTTCAGACGAATCGCGGTGCCCGAAGGGGCATCGACTTTATATCGATGATGGATTTCGCTGACTGCAACATCAAATTTCTCCCCGAGAATTTTTCGCATCAGGGGTACAGCTTCGAATAAGAGGTTGATCCCAGGGGAGAGATTCGGCGAGATGATATGAGCGACCCGTAACTGCTGCAGTTGATCCATTTCCCTGCTGTCAAATCCGGTCGTGCCGATCAGGATCGGGATTTGAAGACGATTCGCTTTTTCCGCATGTTCCAACGTTGGTTTCGGCAGAGAAACATCCACCCAGACATCGGCATGATACTCAGCGGCATCCAGGTCGCCTTCCAGTATTACTGAACCGATTTTTTCCCCAACTTTCCGGGAAACATCCACGGCATGGATGATGCGTATATCTTTTTCATTATCCAGAGCAGAGATCACCGCCCGTCCCATCCGTCCTGCCGCGCCGAATAACGCTATTTTAATCATAGCAACTTTAATTCCTTCAGATCATGACGAATCAATTGCCTGGATTCCTTGCGGAGCGGGGCGAGGGGGGGGCGAACCTCACCCGCCGGTAATCCCAATTCACGCAAAGCGAATTTCACCGGCGCCGGACTGGTCTCGAGGAAAAGGCTTTTACACAGCGGAGCTAATCGACAATGCAGCTCGTAGGCACGGTTTCGCTCCCCATTTTTATGAGCGTTCCACCATTGCACTGTCAATTGTGGCGCCACATTTGACAAGACACTGACCGTTCCCACACCTCCAATTTCCCAGATCGGGAGATTCAACCCGTCATCCCCGGAAAACACCGCGATCTCATTTCCGACAGTTTTCACAACCGTCCAAATTTGCATCAAATTTCCGGATGCTTCCTTGACGGCGGACACACTGGGTAACTCTACCAGCCGCTGCAAGGTTTCCGGAGTCAGGTTCAACCCGGTGCGCCCGGGGACATTATAGACCATGAGGGGGAATTGCAGCGCGGCTTCGCTTACCAGGCGAAAATGACGGACAAGCCCATCCGGTGTGGGTTTGTTGTAATAAGGGGTGATGATTAAAGCACCATCGGTGCCAATTTCCTTTGCCCGACGGGTTCTTGCCATGCTTATAGTCGTGTTGTTTGTGCCGCTGCCGGCGATGATCCACGCCCGCCCTTTCGCTTCCCGAACCGTGATGGTTATGACCTTCTCCCATTCCTCATCCGCCAGGGCAGGAGACTCCCCTGTCGTCCCACAGGGAACCAGACCATGCACTCCAGCTTCCAACTGCCGACGCACCAAGAGAGCCAAACCGTTCTCATCCAACTCGCTATTCTCTTTAAAGGGTGTGATGAGTGCCGTGAAGACACCTTGCCAATCAATGCGCATAATGATTCCTATTAAACAGTAAAGTAGAGTTCATACAGTCTGATTATTATTGTTGCATTGCAGAATAGGATATATAAGAATAATAGGACAAATTAAACACATTCCCCAAAGCCAGAAATCCGATCAAATTGCTTCCTTTCCCCATTCGGAAGTACGTATTCGTACTACTTCCTCCACCGGCGTAACAAAGATTTTCCCATCGCCTACTTGATCAGTTTTTGCGGATTTGATAATCGCCTCAATTACCCGGTCTACCTGCTCGGCGGCAACGACAATTTCCAGTTTTAATTTTGGGACAAAATCGATCTGGTGCTCAGATCCCCGATAGAGTTCCGTATGCCCCTTTTGCCTGCCGAATCCACGTACTTCGGTCACAGTCATCCCCCGTACGCCGATCTCGATCAGCGCCGATTTTACTTCTTCCAAACGATATACCCTAATGATCGCTTCAACTTTCTTCATCTTTAATTCCTTCCCGCGCTGTTCTGCAATATCCAGAAGAGTAGCGTACGCCTCCGTGTTTGCGATCTACCACGCAGGCAGGGACGCCTAGGCTACCGACTAGACGGCAAAACGGACATGCATTACTTCTCCATCCTGAATGATATATTTTTTACCCTCCAGCCTGAGAATTCCAAGATCACGGCAGGCTGAAAAGGAGCCATGCTTGATTAAATCTTCGGAAGCGATGACTTCGGCGCGAATAAATCCACGTTCCATGTCGGAATGAATGGTTCCAGCGGCTTCCAGGGCGGATGCGCCGTTACGAATCGCCCAGGCGCGCACCTCTTCATCTCCAATAGTGAAAAAACTGATCATGCCTAACAGTTTGAATCCCGCTTGTATCACGCGTTCCGACGCCGCTTGTTTAATACCCAACTCTTCGAGAAAAGCCGCCCGATCCGGTTCATCCAAAAGAGCGATCTCCGCTTCCAAGCGTGCATTTACGGCAAAGATTGCTCTGTTTTGCCCGGCTAATGCCGATTGCAGCGCATTCTCGATGGCTGGCAGATCCTGAGAGTCACTACAATTGACTACGATCAAGAGCGGTTTTTGGGTGAGGAAGGCAAAAGGACGGATGGTTTTTTCCTCCTCTGGGTTGAAATCGAGTTCACGTAGAGGTTGTTCATTGTTCAAAGCATCCAGGATCCGCTGCAGGATCGCCATCTCACACTGAGCGGTTTCCGGCAGAGTGCCGCGTTTTTTATCAGCATTGATTCGTTCCAGACGATTTTCCGCAATCTGCATATCGGAGAGAAGGAATTCGGTTTCTAAATCCAAAAGGTCTTTTTGAACATGATTGATGAGAGATTCCGGGTCAGGAGTATCAAGGTGAAAGAGCGCAATAACTGTCGCCAGGACATTCGCCCCTTGTAAAAAATTGATCATGGAGCGTTTTACGCCGGTTTTTTCTTCCTCGTAGGTTAAACCGGCGATATCGAGATACTCTACTCGCGCTGGAATCTTATTTAAATGAGGCGATAATTGATGCAATCGATCCAAACGAGAGTCAGGCACCAAGGCAAATCCGGGATGGGCGGTCTCACCGATGACAGCTTCTTTGCCCGTCAATGCGGTAAACAGTGTACTCTTGCCGCTACTCCGCCAACCTACCAGGGAGATTTGCATTGTCTTGATACCTCTTCTACCTGTATTTATAAGCTGGAAATTTTAGGAGTTCGCCATAAGGTAAAATAAAAGGCGTGGAAGATTCCACGCCCAATGTGCCGGAGGCCGGACTCGAACCGGCACACCCTTTCGAGCATACGCCCCTCAAGCGCACGTGTCTACCAAATTCCACCACTCCGGCATATATATAATAAACAAACATTAAAGGTGAACTCACAGTAAGTAGCAGGCAACCTGGATGCTCACTCGTCCGGGAATAACCTGGACGCTCTTTCGTCCGGACGCTCTTTCGTCCAAGAGTCAACTATTATTCATTAGCCTTGGCATCTCCAGACGCGGGAGCCGATTCTCCCCCAGCGGTTTCCGTCGCGGCTGGAAGTCCGGTTTGCCCACCAGGCGCTTGCCCGGTTTCACCTAAATTGACACTGGGAATAAAATCCAGTGGATTTGTCTCTTCAGCCGCGGTTGATTGAACAATTGAACGCGGCGAGCTGCGTCCCTTGGAGATGATGCCCAAGAGAAGGCAGTTCGCAGCGAACACTACGGCGAGCCCAATAGTGACCTTATGCAACAGAGTGGCTGCGGTTCTTCCCCCAAATGCAGTGGCGGAAGCACCGGTACCCGCTATCCCCGCCAATCCGCCGCCCTTGGAGGCTTGCATCAGTATTGCAACTACCAGGACAACGGAGATTAAAATATGAATAATCAGAAAAAAACCGTAAATCATGATTTGTCCAAAGCTGATTTGCTGAATAGGGATCGAAATTTAGCCTTAACGATGGCGCCTTGCAAGAAGAGGAATAGTGGGGTCTCTATCCGGCGGCATCGATGATGGCTTTAAATGAATCGGCATTGAGACTGGCTCCTCCGACCAAACCACCGTCAATATCCTCTTCCGAGAACAATTCCGTTGCGTTGTCCGGTTTGATCGATCCGCCATACAATATACGAATGCCATCCGCGATCTCTTTATCGTAGCGATCCTTTATCCAACGACGGATCTGACTATGGACCTCCTGTGCTGCTTCCGGTGTCGCGGTCTGCCCGGTACCTATCGCCCAGACAGGTTCATAAGCAATTACAACTTTTGCCGCTTCCTCCGCTTTGAAACGTTCCAACGCTCGGCTGATCTGATTCTCGATGACTGTTTCCGTACGTCCCTCTTCGCGGTCTTCGAGCGTCTCGCCCACACAGACAACGGGTATGAGCCCTTTTTCCAACGCGGTTGCCGTTTTTCGTCGAACGGTGGAATCGGTTTCCCCAAAGTACTGCCTTCGTTCGCTATGACCGATCAGAACATGAGTACATCCGGCATCCAAAAGCATCATCGCGGAAATCTCGCCCGTATAAGCGCCTTTCTCTTCCCAATAGAGATTCTGGGCTCCCACACGCACATGGGAACCGCGAACAACTTCCTGCACCGGTGGGATGAGAATAAAAGAGGGGCAGAGCAAGATGTCGGGTCCGTTGTTGTCGGTCAAATTGACCACAGCGGACGCCAGCGATTTTGCTTCTTCTATACCTAAAAACATTTTCCAATTGCCGGCGATGAGTTTTCTTCTCATGATCTCCTCGTTTAACGGTCGGTCAGGGCGGCGATTCCGGGAAGAATTTTCCCTTCCAGGAATTCCAACGATGCTCCTCCACCGGTAGACACATGGCTGACCTTGTCTTCCAAACCAAGATCGTGCAAGGCGGCGGCGCTGTCTCCCCCGCCAACCACAGTAACCGCGCCGTTTGCGGTCGCCTTTACCAACGCTTCGGCTATCGCACGTGTTCCACTGAGAAAAGGTTCCATCTCGAATACTCCCATAGGACCATTCCAAAGCACGGTTTTCGCTGTTTTCAACAAGTTGACGAAACGAGCCTTCGTCTTTGGTCCAATATCCATTCCGCGCCAACCATCTGGAATCTGATCGCTCGCAACGATTTTTATCTTTGCTGAGGGATCAAATTTATCGGCGATGAGGCAATCCTCAGGCAGATGGACATCTACTTCCGTTTCTGAGAATGTTTTCATCAGTTGCGCCGCCATTTCCAAACGATCGGTCTCAACCAGAGAATCACCTACTTTCTGTCCCACGGCGGCGGAAAGGGTAAAGGTCATTGCCCCGCCAAGGAGTAATCCATCGACTTTGGTCAACAGCCGCTCAATGACATCGAGTTTTCCACTGATTTTTGCTCCGCCGAGCACCGCCCAAAATGGACGTTGCGGATTTTCCAACGCACTTCCGAGGAATTTCAACTCCTTCTCGATGAGGTATCCGGCAACCGCGGGTTGAAGGTAATGGGTGATCCCCTCAGTGCTGGCGTGGGCACGATGAGCTGTGCCAAAGGCATCATTCACGTAAATATCACCCAACCGTCCCAGCGCCGCGGAGAATTCTGGATCATTTTTCTCTTCACCGGCATGAAAACGCAGGTTTTCCAGCAATACTACCTCGCTATCCTTCATCTTCTCGACATAGAGCATCACTTCCGGACCAATACAATCGGGCAGCAGTTTTACTTTTTGATTGAGTAACTCAGAGAGACGGTTTGCTGCGGGCAGGAGACTGAATTCCTGTTTTGGCACGTTTTTGGGGCGACCGAGATGGCTTGCCAATATCAACCGTCCGCCATCGTGGATAATTTTCTTGATCGAAGGAAGAGCGGCGACTATCCGTTGATCATCGGCGACTTGCATTTCCGCCGTGAGAGGGATATTGAAATCGACGCGCATGAAAACACGTTTACCGCGTACTTCAATATCATCCAATGTCATCTTATTCAGCATCATGTTTCCCTTCAGGAATCTACATCTTGATCAATTTTCCGATTAAATCCACCACACGATTGGAGTACCCCCATTCGTTATCATACCAGGCGATGACTTTGATGAAATCGCCATCCATGACGCAAGTCAGGGAAGCATCGAACACGCTGGAGTGTGGATTACCGACAATATCGGAGGAGACGATAGGATCCTCGGTATATTCGAGAATGCCCTTCATGGCGCCGTTGGCAGCGGTTTTCATCGCCGCATTGATCTCGGCAACCGTGGCATTTTTTGCGAGTTTAGCGACCAAATCGACCAGGGAGCCATCGGGCACCGGGGCGCGCACCGCCATTCCGTCCAATTTTCCCCGCAATGCCGGGATAATTTTCCCCACTGATTTCGCTGCGCCGGTAGTCGTGGGAACCAGATTGATGGCGGCGCTTCTGGCGCGACGCAAATCCTTGTGCGGCATATCGAGCAAACGCTGGTCATTGGTATAACTGTGAATTGTGGTCATCCAACCATGGACAATGCCGAAAGAATCCTGAAGTACTTTCGCTACTGGCGCCAGGCAATTAGTGGTGCAGGAAGCATTGGAGATAATGGTGTGCTCGGGTTTTAATGCTTCATCGTTTACCCCTAAAACAATCATCGCGTCGATCTCATCTTTCGCCGGAACTGTGAGTACAACTTTCTTCGCGCCGCCGGCAAGATGCAAGGCGATCTTTTCGCGCGAACGAAATACACCGGTCGATTCCACTACATAGTCGACTCCCATCTCTCGCCAGGGAAGTTTCGAGGGATCCTTCTCTGCGAGAATACGAATCTTACGATCCCCTACAATCAGCTTGTCGCCTTCCCAACTGACAGGTTCCGGATAACGTCCATGAGTCGAATCGTATTTCAGTAAGATGGCGAGTGTTTCTGCGTCGGTGAGATCGTTAATCGCCACAAATTGCATATCCTTGCGATTCCGGGCAGCCTTGAAGACCAGACGTCCGATTCGTCCAAATCCATTAATGCCGATACGTGTTGCCATGATTCCCTCCATTTTGCCTTTTGTAAATAATTGAAATGTCAGATACTTCCAACTGAGATTGACGCCCTCAGAATAGCATGATGGAAAACACCCATAAAAAGAATGGTTACAAATACAAAGTTACTCGTTCCGGTAAGTTCTTGCAAGGCTCAAAGTTCCGGGTAGAAATAATAAATAAGGCAGCATAAATGAGGGGTAGCATAAAATGAGGAGTAGCATAAAATGAGGAGTAGCATAAAATGAGTGGTAGCGTAGGCGTCTCCGCCTGCGAGAGGGGTAGCGTAGGCGTCCCCGCCTGCGAGGAATTATAATCACGAATCGCAAGC
>CAZCRQ010000120.1:0-8455 GCA_964501095.1 uncultured bacterium
CACCTCGGGTGACTTTTCTACATTTTCGGACAGCCTGTTTCGTGGGAATGACACCCCGTGGCGTTTCGCGATATCCGCCTCCATTCTCGGATAGCCTATTTTGTGGAAATGACAATCAAAGTACACTGCGGGAGAATCCTGGACGTTTTCAGACAATCTGTTTCACGGGAATGATACTAAATTAAACAGTTACGTTATTGTTTTGGCAACACCAGTTTCAAGATATTTTCCGCCGTTTTTTCTTGAACCGGTTCGCGATCGTAGTATCCCTGCTGAACACGCCGCATTACGGTCACCAGGTTATCCGCTTTCCCAGCGTCGCCGAGTGTCCCCTCAATCAGACGTTCGGTTAACTGGTCAATGCCTTCCTCGCTGTCGTAAAATCCCGAGGCTATTTTCTGTCGAATATCCTGGAGTTTTTGCGCCTGCTCGGTCTCTTGAGCACTGCTGAATGCTTCACGATGCAAACGCACCAGTTCTTGATAGCGATTGATCTCCATGGCATCGGCAGAAAATTGAGTCGAATCCTTTGGTTTTGGGGAGACTTCAGGCGGAATGGATTTTTTAAGTGTATAGGGTTTGTCTTGACTGGATTCAATACGTTTTGGCTCTATTGGAGCTGAAGAACCTGTATCAGAAATCGCATAAAGCTTCATTTCAACCTCCAGCAGATGCATATCATAGTAAAAATATGAAATGCAGTCTGTTATTCTCAATTACGCGTTCGCTAGATCCTGGCGAGCTTTTTCCCAGGATGCCCGCAATTCCACCATGATATTGATGATAGGCTCGATTCGATCAGCATCGTTAGTCACATTCGCCATCAGCAATTCACGGGTAAAATACTGATAAAGCGCATCCAATTTATCCGCAATTTCTCCCCCTCTCTCCTTGTTCAACGATTTTCTCAACTCCCCGATTAGAGCAACAGAGAGATCGAAACTGCGCACACGTCTCTGATAATCATTCTCCCGAATGCCGCGTCTTGCTTCCTTTAATGATCGAATCGCGGCGTCATAAGTCATCACCACCAAACGCGCCGGAGAAGCGGTAGTGAAATTGACATTTAGATACTGATCGTACGGATTTGCCTGCTTCATGGTTTCCGCCTGTTTAAGATAAGCTCCCAGTAGTACACTTTCAAGCATCCCCATAACATTTATGAACTAAGACTTGACAGCCAACTTGATTGATTTCGAGCCTGCGAGACAGCAGTTTCCATCGCTTGGAACTGCCGGTTGTATTGTTCTTCAACATATTCCAAGCGTCTTTCCATGGCGTCGATCTGATCCTGCAATTGCTCTATCGCATCGTCATAGCCGTCTTTGACGATCTTGATCAGACCATCGATGGAGTCGGTCAGTTTTTCAACTTTGTTATCGGTAACAATCGCAGCTCCTGTCCCGATACGTATAGTTGCCGTAGCAGTTCCCGGACCGCCGCCAGGATTGGTAAAACGGATCCGCAATCCTTCGACCGGACTTCCCTCTTGCCCGACCAAATAAATCCCACCTTCAACTGTCGCAGGATACCCGCCGATGGTGTTTGTGCCATTGGGATTCAGGCGACCGTTGGCGAGGTAATTGGCGACAACCTCATACTCTCCGCCGACAGTGTCTTCTGTTCGGGCGAAATAAGTTAATGCCCCACTGGTAGAAGAATTGGTAAAAACAAAGAGATCGACAACCGCTTCCAGATCCTCCTCCAAGGCATCATCGAGGTCGGAGTTGTTGATAATCAGATTACTGCCAGCGCTGGCTTTCAAGCCTATGGACGCCAAATTCTTGAAGGTAGCATTTTCAGCAACTCCAGGTATCTCATCGGAAGCGATGGACTGCAAATCGTCCCGAACACGAAAAACCTGACTGTCACCCATCAGGACGCCCATGATTTCCAATTCGGAATCGTACCTCGTCTTGGCGGCAATCTCGGTCATCACCGCATTATAAGCCTCTACCCACTCTTTGATATTTTGCTTTATAGAAGAAAAATCTGTCATGATACTGATTTCAATTCCAGTTGCATCGACATCTTTTAAATATAAAGTCACACCTTCGATCACATCATCGATTTCGTTGGAGCTGCGTGTGATCCATGATCCTGGGGGGAATCCGTCGACACGAATTTCAGCATCCTCAGCCTGTTTGGTTTCGGTAAAAGTTCCCGAATCGAATTCTGTTCCCGTGGCTCCCAGATTCGTTGAATCCAAGATCTCGATGGTGTTCTCCAGCCCTGGTTCGATCGAACTAATTACCAGATGCACCGGATCAACACCGCCGCCATCGTCGATGGTGGACGCCGACACTCCGGGATTATTCACATCGCTGTTTATCAACTGCACCAGTCCAAGTAGAGTCGTCCCGGACGGCACGGTGACCGAGTAATCATCACCCACGTAACGATAGTCAAAATGCCCGCCCGATCCTGTTTTAACCGCTGTACTGTTCAGGTCTGTCCAACCATCATGAACCTCCACTTCTGCCTGCGCCAGATTGTTGATGATGATCGTGTGATTGGCAGACACCGCATTGGCATTCGCACTGACAGATAATACCGTCGTATCAGTGCTAGTGGCAGATTTTGTTAAGAGATCATTCCGCGTATCTATGCCTTTCGATACTGATTGAAGCGTTTCCAATTTACCCTGAAGGGAAATCCAGGCGCTCTTTTTATTCTCCGCCTCACTCTGCCTGTTTTGCAGACGCTCTAGAGGTTGCCGCTTGATCTGCATTAAAAGATCGACGGTATCCGCCCACTCAATTCCCGATGCCAGACCAGTGATAGTTGTCGTTGGCATAGTCGCCTCATAAAAAAAGTAACTATGATTTATATACAACAAAAAACCCATGGAGACGCAGTTTCCAACCCTGAACCTGCGCCTTCCATGGGTTTTGGAAAAAAACTTTTAGGATTGTACGAGGCTATTTATCCTCAGCAGACTCCCTTACTATCCGACCAATCCGGCGATGATCTGCGGCACCATGTTCGCCTGGGCAAGCATGGAAGTGCCGGTCTGGAAGAGGATTTGCGCTCGTACAAAATTGCTCATCTCAGCAGCGATGTCAGCGTCACGGATATTCGATTCCGCCTGCTGAGCATTCTCCCTGCTGATCTGCAGATTCAGTATGGTGTTCTGCAGACGTTCAACATAAGATCCGATCCGGGTGCGTTCAGAATCCTTCGAATCAATGGCGGCGTCGAGGGTGATGATCGCACTCTGAGCGCTGGTGGTGTCAGTCAAAGCAGCGTCAGTTATATTCAATCCTACAGCGGTCATCAAACCGAGGTTGATAAAATAATAATCCTCGTTGCTCGTGTTGAATATTCCAATATGGAACTTCAATCCATTGCCTGAACTGAATGTTCCATCGAGCAGATTCAAGCCGTTGTAGTTCGTAGTGTTGGCGATTCGCGTCACTTCGCTCTTCAGCTGTTGGAACTCAACATCAAGATAAGAGCGATCCTGACTAGTCAACGCTCCGTTGGAGGCTTGAACCGCCAACGCCCTCATACGGATCAATTTCTCGTCGATTACAGCCAACGCCCCTTCCGCGGTCGCCAATAAATTAACGTTATAATTCGCATTGCGTTCCGCTTCGGTCATCGATGTAATCTGCGCACGCATCCTTTCACTGACCGCCAAACCTTGCCGGATCATCCCAGGAATAATTGATTCGCAATCCCGATGATAATCGATTTATTGCCGAATCAAGAGTACCCTGTGTGACCCAAAGGTTGCGTTGGGCGGTTATGGAAAGGATGTTGTGGTTAATACGTGTACTCATTCGCACACCTCCTTACCTTGTGAACTAAAAGAACCCTTGCTGTATCTTCTATCGACACATATCAGGTAAAACTTTAGCTCCTTTTAAGGTAAAACTCGAAGTTTGCCTCTTCGCCTCTCTGGAGGTGAGATAATGAGAAAACTGTAAAGCCAGCCACTCTTGTTGAACGTCTGCCGATTTTCAAAGACCGAAAAGTCTAACCTTGCCTGTCAAAACGTCTGCCGGCATGGATTTCCAGCGTTCTCCGAACGCCTTCAGTATAACGACGACCGCAGCGAAGTTTTCCTCTAAATTGTGATAGTTTATGTTGTTGATAATGAAACAATTGGAAAAGAATTGTTTCACTCTTTTGAATATCGATAAACTTCGCCTGATACATCCTGGCGTATTTTCGCGCTGAAATGCTGTCCCAGCTTGGATTGAATGCAGGCAGAGGCTTGCCGGCAGGGAATCCCATCAATTCGGCGATCAATCGTTCCCGGCTGTTCAGAGCCGCTTCCAATGCCGATGTATGTTCACGCCGCAAAGCCTGGATTGCCTCGTCCGTCGATTCAAGTATCTCGTCTGCGATGGTTTGACGCATCTTTTTAATTAGATTTTTACCGATGACTTGTCTTGTTTCAAAATATGATACGCTTTCATCCAATCTTCGAGCACTGGTTGAAGTTCATACTCGATCAGGTCTGCCAAGAGAATCGTATCGTTTTGAGTCTGCGCTTCAATCAACTCATCCAGCAATTCATTGATTCGATTGATGAGCGAAGGGATGTTGGACTCCTCGATAAGGACTTCCCGTAAATCCACCTCAAGCAGGTTTCCAATCGAATAGGTCACTCGAATCATGATTTGAAGTCCATCCAGGCAACGCATAAACAACTGGTTGGATAAATCCTCATCACCAAGACGAAATTCTTCTGCGGTTCTTGTCAACTCCTGCATCATAGATTGACTGAAATCTTCCAGGCTCTTCAAGGTTTCCAGAGCCAATTCCCGGGAGGAACCGGTTTCGATTTCGAGTGAAGCAAAATTTCGTACCTGACTGCTCCGATCCAAAACGCTGCCAGTTACATCCGCGCCGTCAAGATGAACTCTGTTGATACAGCGTCCATTCTCAAGATTCTCGGAAATACGCTTGATTACATCTTCCAACTTTTCGTGATCGAGAATCGGAACATCGGTACCGTGTCCGTCAATCGTCACATGCATTGTATCATCCTCCTTCAACTGCGACAGCCATGCGTCCCAACCTTTTCTTCACCTGATGGAGAATAGAGTGCGCACGCCGTCGATATGTATGTTCTTTTAATATCCGTTTCCTTGCCGCCAATGTCACTTTCCAACCCTGAGCCGGATTTTTTAAGTAAAACGCCGCTTTGTCCGCCGCTTCCCCAGCTTCCGTAAAAGTGATACATTCGCGATCGACATCGAACAACTCGAGAAGATCTTCCTGGTCATCTGTGATCAGGATCCCGCCCGAGGCTGGAACGTCAAAAACACGTTGATTCACCGCGGTCGGCATTTGGAAACTGGTGACATTCAAATGAACACCGCCACGGTAAATTTTCGGTAATCCCGCAGGGTATTCCACCTCCCCCCGATAGGAAATCGTCGGCGCCAATTTTGTCCATCCCGTGTCACCATAAATCTGTAAACCAAGCGGGGAGCAGTGATTCGCTACGGCAAATCTCAGATTACGTGTTGCGGTCAAGGCGATCGCCGAGGCGTAAGTCAACTTCTGACGTTTCGCCCAGGAAGTTAGATTAACACCTTCAATTCCAGCAGCCATTTCCAGTGCCGCCAGGGCTTCTATTCGTCCCGCCAGTTGAAGAGTCACTGCTCGCTTGAATAACGACGATGTTTCTTCATTTATTCCCGCACGAGTACGCCAATCGGCGGAAGCGTCGACCATCGAATTGGCGATCCAGCGAACCGCCCCGACCCCTGAGTCTTTCCCGGGGGAAAAACGATCTGGATCGGTCGCCAAGGGGAGAAACTCAACGTTTTCAAAACCATAGCGACGGATTTCGTCAATCGTGCTGCGTTCCCAGGTATATATAATGGCAAGTTCTTTGTCGCCGATTTCATGGTCGAGCAGAATAAATCCAGGTCGATCAACATACCAGGAGACGTAGGGCAGATTTATTTTTTGCAAAATTGATGCCAGCTCACCCTGCTGATCGAAGCCTAAATGATTCACTGTAACCAATAAATCAGCCGATAAACTGGTTTCCAACAGGTTTCTAATAAACAGGGGATTGTTTAAAAATTCTAATTGGGTTACTTTATGCCCAAGATCTTGAAAACCGCGCCCTAATTCTTCTTGAATAAAATAATTGTTCACTAATAAAATGATATGATGCTTGCTTGATTTAAACCTTTGCCGCGCCAAACTGCTTAATCGATCTCCATTTGGTTTATTAGCTCTGGCAAAAGATATAATATCACTTTTATCACCATTATTCCGTTTTAATAATTCATTTATCCCCGGTTGATCGACTTTTTCAACAATTTTCGGCTGGATTAAAAGAAGATTATCGTGTTTGTTCCTGCTTAAGATCTCCCACTCTTTAAGAGCATGATTCATCAATTCCAAAGCCAATTTTGCGTCTTTTTGCAGGGAGCGGTAGATAGAGACTGTATTTTCCGCCTGCATTTTCAGGCTTCCGGGCGGCAGATTCTGCCTCGCAAACTGGAACAAGAGCATCAAGGGACGCCAGAACTCCTGCACGATCGCGATGTCATCAATGCTGCGGTCAATCGCCGCTAACTGTTCCCCGATTTTCCCGATTTCCGAAAGATGCGATGCGGAACCCTCCGCCAGAATCGCAAGTTGACGGGCGAGTTCTTCACCAGCCTGCCCCAATTGGATCAATCTTGGCGCCGATGGCAAATCCTCGTTACATATCGAATCAGCAAACGATGGCTGCCAACTTCCCATTGTTTTTTCAAGGATCAAGGCAACCTCAGCCGTCTGGAAACCATTCGGGCGAATCTGTGGGGCATACGCAGTTTTCCAGACCTCTCTGAAGACTTCTCGGGCGAATTGGCACCGTCGTGGAGGCTGAGTCTGTAAAGGGAATTTTCGCCACCAGCCATCCTGGTCAAATCCAGTTCGCCAGAGGCGCATCTTCTTATACCTGTCATGGTGATCTTGACCGGGAATTTTATCGCTGATATTTCCAACTGTAATCATTTCTTCGGCAAGTCCAGCGACCGCTTCGGGAGAAATGTCCTGATGGCAGTTGAAATGAGGGCAGTTAACCCGGAAATTACAGGGGAAGCAGCTCAAGGACGGTTCAACGATGATGTTTCCCTCTCCATAAGGTCCGGTTTCATCGGAGAGCGCCGCGCCTAAGGTGATTACCAGCGAGCATGTTCCTACGGATTGAGCGAGGTGCATGGTACCGGTGTCGTTGGTGATCAATAAATCGGCGCTTTCCAACCATGCTGCTAGTTCCGGCAATTCTGTCTTTCCCGCCAGGATGAAACCGCCCTCCCCCATCTCCTGAGAAGCTCTGACTGCCAGCGGTTTTTCATCCTCTGTGCCGACCAGTAACATATTAGCGCCCAAACGATCATGTAAAATCCTGCCTACCTGCCCGAATTTTTCCGCTTCCCAACGTTTATCCGGAGTAGATGCTCCGCATTGTAAAATAATTCGAGGATGTGTCTCGGGAATTCTTAAAATCCGACTTTTGGCGTGCACCGCCTCACGGGCGGAGTCTGGAATTTTATAGTGCATCCGACTCTTTATGAGACGTTTTTCAATGCTACCGCTAAGCCCGACTAGAACATCGACATAATGAAACGGATTCAGATCGCGGTTGAGATTGCCGGCGAAGAAATACTGCGCCCAAAAACCTTCGATAAGACGGTACCCTTCATCATCGAGGTGCATCCCGCCGATTACCTTCCCCCGAAGTAGCCATGCCAGGATGGCGCTGATCTTGGTAAAACTCGCATTCACAATCAGGTCATACTGTTCCGACTCCACTTCCTTTATTACTTGGAGAAATTCGCGATAGATGCTCACCAGGGTTCTACTACTGGACTTCTTCGCCGCTTCAATCGACAACAGCGCCAGGCGATTGAAATTCACATGAACAATCTTGTCGACATTCATGCCCTTCGCGATCGGGAGATGGCTGGTGACGGCGAAAAGGTGGATTTCCACTTTCGGATGTAGATCACGGAGATGATCGATCAGCGGACCGGTCATCAGCAGGTCGCCCATGCGGGTTAAGTTGATTACTGCGATCTTTAGGGGTTTCATCTCCGCAATCCTTAATCAAACTGGTAGTCCATGTCAGATGATTCGTATGCTGTCAGCCGTCCCCGGCTGACGGTCATCGTGTGTCTCATCGTGTGCCTTCTTTCCGCCAGCCTTGTGTCAGCCGAGGACGGTTCGTGTGCCGTCAGCCGTCCCCGGCTGACGGTCATCCTCTCCATCAGCCTTGTGTCACTCCACCAGCCCTATGTCACTCCACCATCCCTGTGTCAGCCGAGGACGGCTGACACCACTATATTCGTGTGCCGTCAGCCGTCCCCGGCTGACGGTCATCGTGTGTCTCATCGTGTGCCGTCTTTCCGCCAGCCCTGTGTCAGCCGAGGACGGTTCGTGTGCCGTCAGCCGTCCCCGGCTGACGGTCATCCTCTCCATCAGCCTTGTG
>CAZCRQ010000121.1:0-8454 GCA_964501095.1 uncultured bacterium
ATTATCAAGGTTTCCCGGGAATCCTCATCTGCCACCAAATAGCCGAAATTACGATCTCCGCCGGTCAGAAACTGTTTAATAAACATTATACTCCTTTTTTGTAAATAAAAAAAGATGTCCAATAATTAGTACCCGCCGCCGAAAATCTGAAAATCGATAAAATCCGCATGATGGAAGATAATCGCTTCCGGCGTTCTTTTAAAATCAGCCCCTTCCTTGCTATGTACCGCCGCGATATGCAGTGCCTCATCCGGCAGACCCTGCTCCCAACCCAAACCGACACTGCTGAAGGGATGGCGTAAAAAATTGCCGTGCAACGCCTTGACGGCGCCTTTCTCGGCATCCGGTTTATATTCCAGCAACTTGCCGACATCCGCGATCAGGGCTCCCGCTAGAAGTATGTCGCGATTCAATGTTACTTTATTACCATAATGTTCGACAAGCACATCATGCAGCACGGCACTCATCTTGGCGGTCGCACGGACATGTTCGAGAAATGTTATCTCCAATCCTTTGATCAACAAGCTGAAGGGGATTCTCGCCAACTGCTCCGGAGTCCAGTTGCCCTTTTTATGCGCCTCTACCCAGGTTTTGATCACCTTCTCGCGCAATGTTTCATTCTTTATCTCATAAAACTCGGGGATGAGATGAAGAAGCTGTTCGCGAATCGTTTTTTCCTCCATGATTTCCTTCCCTTATAATCTAAAAGATATGGTGGTATGAAGAGAGCTAAAGAGAGCCCTGAAAGTTAAAGTTACACTCTGAATAATCGTCAAGCAAGAAGTTTTAGATTTCTCCAGTAGCTCACTTTAACTTGAAGAATGCTTAAAAAACCCTGTAAATACCTAAAGAAAATGGAGTTTCATCCTTTTTCTTTCGGTTAAAGAATCTCTTCGCATTGACGATGAAATAACTGGAGAGATCATTAGGCTCCTTACCTGTCTGACCGGATTTTATCCCGGAAAGGGACTAGCAAGAATCCTTCATTAGTCGTTAAGCCTGGGAAATCGCCACTGTGGAAAAGCCATTCTTCAGTGGCGATTTGCATTTTTAGAACCGCTCTTATGAATTGCACCCCATCTGATGTCGCTAACGGAACTGTGGGAGTCATTTTTCGCTATAATTCGCTCGAATTCTCTATTTTCCGTGGCATCTCAATTAATACCACCTGAAATCCAAGCAAATTCCTATTTTTCAGTCATTTGCTCCTTGTTTGGGAAAATTCCTTGATTAGCGAAATCCAGCGAATTTTTCCTGTGTGACAGACCTTCACCTTGGAAATCAGGTTTTCAAACTAATATCAGCATCCTATTATTAACCATACTGCTTCCATCTATGGCATTAAGAGAAGGAGACGTACGTTGTCGACAGCCAATATTTCTTCTAAATATAGGAGCTTATAATGTACATATTGAAAAACTACGATTACAACAATATATTGCATTTCAAACTTGAACAATTGGATGACAATATTAAATTGTTGCACAAACTACAGCTTACTTCCCATAATATGTTACTAATACAATTTTACGGTTCTTCTCCCGATAATAGTCTTGGAATTTCAAGTCCCCAACTGCTTGATCAGATGTATCGTCAAGCTGGCGCTCTACCAATTTTTCTTTCTTTTAAGCCAAACATTTTGAAAATAATGAAAACTAATATGAATAAAATATACCAAGATATACGATTTAAATATCTGTTTGTGCAATTACTGCGTTTCGGAATAGCAAAATTATGTCAGCGAAAAACTGATCGGGGAAAATTACTCTTACTTCCACCAGCATCCGAAATTCTATCAACACTTGAAGCGACAGAAGCAGAAGTAATTCATTTACGACGTGAACCTTATTCATACCTGAATTTTACCCGACTTCCCCCGGGGGAAATATTACGTCAAATTGAAAGAGATCAATTACATAATTTGCTCCGCAGCGATCAAAAACCAGAAATTTCCAACACGATTTTGCACCAGACAGAACGCGTCCTCAAGATAGTGTTCGAGAGAATCGCCGACAATCGCGATCATGGACTTTATACGACAATTGTCGAAGAGATTATACGTGAGTTTTATTATGAAATTATTTCCAGGTCTAGCTGGGAAAAGTTCAAAGAAACTCTGGAATCATCTTTTAAAACGGAACGATCTACTACCGGCGGCAATCTTTTGTGTTGGTTGGTAGAAAAAATTTGTTCAATAGAACCGTCGCCGCGGATTATTTTAGTTGGTCATGGGATCGGTGCTAATTGCCTCTGTTATCTACTTCAAAATCTGAATAAGATGTATATAAATAAGCAAATTATCTTCGATCTGATCCTGCTGGCGCCGGCTTGTTCCTTTCAATTATTCGTCAGATCGGTACTCCCGCAGGAAACACGAATCGGGAAACTTTTACTATTTGGACTGCCGGACTCCTTTGAACGAGTCGATGCCTTCTCCGGCGCGATCTATACCCGATCACTGCTATATTTTATTTCCGGTTTGTTGGAAGGGGAAATCGATCAACCGCTTCTCGGAATGCAACGATTTTACCGTGAAATACTTTTTCATGATGCAAAATTATTTCCTGAAATCAATCAAATGAGACAATTTATCGATAAACATCAAGGTCATCTGATTTGGTCACGCACGGTCGAAAAGGCGGAATTCTCTTCACAAGCCAAGTACCATGAGGACTTCCTGCAGGATCGCCAAACTATTGATAGTATATGTCGTTTTATTGGACAAAAATCGTGAAAATATAGTTATTTTATTGCTGAATACACAATCTCACCTCCGACAATCGTGTAAAGAACTATTGCATTCAAAATACTTTTAGGTTTGTCTTCGATCAGCTCCCGATCAAAGATCGTAAAATCCGCCAATTTCCCTGGTTCTATGGAACCAAGCTCCTCTTCGGCGAAGGCGGCATAAGCGGCATCGAGAGTGAATCCCCGAATCGCTTCCTCCAGTGTCATCCGCTGATCAGGGTACCATCCCTTCGCCGGATTTCCGTTGGTATCCTGACGGGTGACCGCGGCATACAGTCCGAGCCGTGGGTCAGGGGATTCCACTGGAAAATCTGAACCACAGGGCAGACGATTTCCAAGATCCAGCAGAGTACGCCAGGCATAAGCTCCCTCGATCCGTTCGGGTCCGAGACGCCTCTGAGCCCAAGGCATATCCGAGGTGGCATGAGTCGGTTGCATCGAGGGAATCACCCCCAGTGGTGAGAAACGTGGGAGATCCTCGGGTGAAACCACCTGCGCATGTTCGATTCTCCAACGGTGATCAGTTGTCGGAACGGTTTGCAGGGCGCGTTGATAGGCATTGAGAGTCAGACGATTCGCAAGGTCGCCAATCGCATGAGTGCAGACCTGAAATCCTGCACGCCCCGCATTCACGGCGATTCGATAGATTTCATCCTCGGAAGTCGTTAACAATCCTCGATTTCCCGGATCGTCGGAATAATCCTCGAGCAATGCCGCGCCGCGGGAGCCCAGAGCACCGTCAGAATATAGCTTTACCGCCCGAATGACCAGTCGATCCCCGGCTTTTCCCAGCCTTCCATCATGGAAAAATCGCTCGAGCAGAAGAGAATCCGAGCCATCCAACATGCCGTAAAGACGTAAACTCAATTCACCTCGAGCGGCAAGCTCCTGAAAAACAGGAATGCTGTTAGTGTCAAGTCCGGCATCGTGCACACCGGTGAGACCATACCGATTGCACTCACGAATTGCAGCTTGCGCCCAGCTCAAACGTGTCTCAAACGATGTCGGAGGTATAACCTTACTCACCAGGTCAATCGCATTATCCAATAGTACGCCGGTTGGATCACCGTTTTTATCCCGTATGATTCTCCCCCCCGGCGGATCTACAGTTTCACGTGTAACTCGCGCCATTTCCAGGGCGGTTCGATTGATCCAGGCGGCATGACCATCCACCCGCCGCAGATAGACTGGATGACTCTCAGTCCCTTGCAGGTCTTGCCAGGTGGGAAAATGTGTATCCGCCCATTTATTCTGATCCCATCCTCTGCCGGAAATCCATTCACCCGGCGTGGCTGATGCGAGGCCGCCTCTTACCAAATTCGCAATTTCACCGGCTGAAGTCGTATTTGACAGATTTAATTCATTCAGAGTCTTCCCCAGTCCAATTATATGAGCATGAGCATCGGTCAACCCGGGAAGCACTAGTGCACCTTTCACATCCAACACCTGGGAAAACCGTCCTTTGTAACGGTTTAACTTTTCCGGACTGCCAATGGCAAGGATACGCTCCCCTTTCACTGCAATCGATAATTTTTGTAAATGGGGCGCCTGATGAGAGTAGATATTTCCATTGATAATTAATAAATCTGCTTTTTCCATTTGTCCACATCCAATAATAATTGTCACAACTGTCAGCACAATGAAACTATACACTTTCCGAAATTGTTTTTTCATTTTATCTCCTATTATCTTATCCGCGCGGATGGCATTGCTGATGCACCTTTTTCAGAAAATCACGCTCCACATGCGTATAGATCTGAGTGGATGAAATATCCGCATGACCCAGCATTTCCTGAACCGCCCGAATGTCCGCGCCGTCATTGATCAGGTGGGTGGCGAAGGTATGCCGAAAAACATGCGGGGTGACTTTTACCTTCAGATGCAGGGATTGGGCGTAAGCGCGGAGGATTTTATTGACCGCATTCCGTGTCAAGGGACGTCCGTGCACCGAGAGAAAAATCACTCCCGCGTCTCGTCTTTTCCCCCCCTCCAGTGCAGCGCGCCCTCCTTGTAAAATATAGAGGTTGTGCACCCAATGTATGGCAGCCGCGCCGACCGGCACCAGGCGCTCCTTCGATCCCTTTCCGAAAACTCGAATGAATCCCTCGTCCCAATAACCATCGGTCAAACGCAATCCGACCAGCTCGCTTACCCGTAATCCGCACGCCCAGAGAAGCTCGAACATCGCACGATCGCGCAATCCTATAGGCTTCTGGGTATCCGGCGCTTCGACCAATTGGGACGCTTGTTCGATAGTCAAATACTCCGGCAGGGAGTGTTGTATCGGAGGCAGGGGCAGGCCAGTAGTCGGATTCTTCTCTGTTAACCCGATTCTGGTGAGAAATTTATGAAAATGACGTATGGCGCTGGCGGTTTGTGCTAAAGAGGTGGTTGCCAGACCAAGGTCCTTTAAAAGTTCAAGATGAGAGATGACATCCTGACGTGTGATCTGCTGGACTGTCGTTCTACCCCTGGATTGTAAATCCGCCAAGTAGCGTTGTAAGTCTCTGCGGTAGGCGGCGACTGTATTACCGGCTCGGGCGCGTTCAAACTGGAGATGAGTGATAAACTCCTGAAGCTCTTCGTCCATTTTTATTTCTGAAAAACCATTTAACTACCAAAGCATAAAGACACAAAACTTCCTCACCACCACGGCACAAAGAAACAAAAGTAATTATTTGTGTCTTCATGACTTTGTGGTGAAAATGTTTTTAATTTTATTCAATAACGCTGCGTCCTTCAATATATGAAGCAATAAGGTTCTTCTTCTCGACGAATCCCATGATTACATCTAAATCCGCCAATCCGAGCATTTCAACCGGGTGCGTCGTCGAATCAAAGCCCATATATTCATTTATATGGTCGGTGACATAATTTACCGTTACCAGAGAATAGATATGATTGGATTCCACCGGTTGACCATCGACAGTAAGCGAAACAACCTCCCCCTTCCGTACATGATACTTCAACCCGCTGATCTGAAGAAACTTACCGCCCTTGGCTTGGGTAAGTGCCAATGTTTGTAGATCATTCCCAGATAGCTTAACGCGTACAAGTTCATTACCGAATGGGCTCAGCTCATAAATATCACGGATTTTCACTGGTCCAGCCAATAGATCTTTTCGCAATCCGCCGGAATTGATGCAACCGATGTCGGCGGCGGTCACGGTTCGGAAGGCGTCGGCGATAAAATCCCCCACATTGCTCTCGCTGTTAAAGGATCGAATCCAGGGAGTTTGCAGGGTGGCGATTACTCGATCCAACTGGTCGGAGAGGGAGGCTTCCTGACGAGTGACCACCGCGGCGATACTCGTATCAGGCGGGTATTTACCAGCCTCAACCAGTTCCAATCGCGATTTCAGGGTGACTAATCGATTGGCGACTGTATCAATCCCCAACTCGGCAATCCCCAGGTACTTCCCCTTCGTTCCGGCTTGCAGGATATAAACTCCATTTACCAGTTTGGCGGAGTCGAGAACCGTGTGTGTATGCCCTCCAACTATCAATTCGAGTTCCGCACCGATTTTCACCGCCAACACACTGTCTTCCTCAAATCCGAGATGAGTCAAGGCGATTTGGATATCGGTAAGCGGTGACAATCTCTTCAGGCTTCGTCGCACCGTCTCTTCTGCGGAATGAACTACCAGCCCCTCTGTCGCTTTACGAGTGGTGACTGATTTCAGCCCTTCGAGGATCACCCCAATGACCCCGATTTTCAATCCATCCACCGTGATAATCGTATCCGCCGGGAAGAGCAGCGTGTTATCCTTTTCCCAAACCACATTTCCCAGCAACACTGGGAATTGTGCTGCCTTCATGCCGGCAAGCAAGGTATCTACACTGTAGTCAAATTCGTGATTGCCCACCGTGAAAGCGTCGGGTTGCAACAGGTTGAGCAGCTCGACCTGGCTGCGACCATGGGTGATGGAGGAGATCGGCGTGCCCTGGTAATCATCTCCAGCGCAGAGTTCCAGGGTGGGTTGCGCTGACTGCCTATAATGATTCAGATAGCCGCCGAGGTTCGCGGCACCGCCAATTGTCAAGGTGTCGCCATTTTCAATGCTGGTACAGGGAGTGTTCATGGCGTGAAAATCGTTCCAGTGGAGGAGGATCAGGGTGGCAATTTTGCCCGATTTTCTGCCGCAGCCGCAAAATAGAACTACTATGACCAATAGGACAGATATGACCAATTGGATCAGTATGAACAATGATTTTTGGTTTATTTTCATTAAAGTTAAATCCTCTATTATTCTTCCTTCAGTAAATAAGTATTGGCATCACTTCGACGGAATCGCAAAATCCGATGATTGCCGGTATCCGCGATATAGACCACTCCTTCGAGCGTGGCGACACCTTTGGGACCGTTCAGGATCGGGAATTGTAATGAGAGTGTAGTATCATTCTCAGCAATGAAATTCATTTCCAGTCCTGGATTTAATGAAGATGAGAATTCCTTACCGAGAGACTCCAAAATATCTGCCAGATGATCTCCGGTCTCCAGATCGATAAGCATTTCCTCCACCGCCACTTCACGGAACAGGAAACCATTAGGATGAAATGCCGGTAGGCGATTCTGTGCGGAATCCGCAACATAGAACAATCCCAGCCCTTTTTCATCCTTCTCCCCAACCGCGATAGCATAAGGTGTCATAAAATAATTGAGATGCAACGCCTCCGGCTCCCCGGCTGGAGTGTTGCTCAGGTTGAAAAACCACTGTCCACCGCTGCCGGTCAGTTTCTGCACTAGAAAATTCCCGGAAACCTGGGTGAAATAGATCGCCGTTTGACTAGCGCTGATACGTTCGCTGAAGAGTCCGGTCGGATTGTTGGTCGAACCTTGCCCCTGACCAAAGGTGACAACTATCTTCTGAGGATCGTATTCTCCACGATATGTATAAGCTATGAGATCATTGTTCAATAATATCGCACGTTGAAGTTTGACCTGCAATCCAATTATCCGGTCGGTAAAACGATCTGAAACATAGACAATCTCTGAACCATCGACTCCGCCATCGACATCGGTGAATTGAGTTCCCACCCGAGAAACATCGGTATAGAAGAGATACTCATTTTGAAAGGAGCTGAGGCTGTCGGGATCAGAGTTCAGCTCTGTTCTGACAACAACAAACCTCCAATCGTTCAATTCATTCTGGAACTCTTCATATAAAAACCATACCGGATTGTGTAAGAAATCCAAAACAATTTCTTCACCGGTTTGCTCGTGATGCAGTGTTACTTCGTGGAGAATCGCCTGGACTCCCATCTCCGCGACATATTGATTCCAGACATAAATCTTGTCACTTCCATTGACCATGTAAAGATTCAGCTTGGAATCCTGCCCAATGCCCATGATCGGGTGCGAGGGATCGACATTGGCGAAGAGATCGCGACGTATTACCCTTCCGGCGCGATTGAGCTGCATTACCTGACCGCCGACGCTAAGCTCCGGATTGTGATTGACCACATAGAGCAAACCGTCGCGCCCGACTTGAATGTCCTCCGGAAGCTGAAATCTATATCCGTGAGCATTGTCCCAGTCCGGATTGATGCGGACAAAAGAAGTATCATTCGCGCCAAAGTCCTGCATCGTGGCGATAGTAGTGGGCAGATCGGGATGCTCCCCGCAGCCGGTGATCAACATCAGTAATCCGACCAATAAGAATAGAAAATTCTCACTGCAAAGAAACAAAGAAGTAAAGATATTTA
>CAZCRQ010000122.1:0-8215 GCA_964501095.1 uncultured bacterium
TCTTTATATGTTTATCGATTTGTGCATTATCGACACCGAGATACTTGGGATTGTCGACAACGTAAGCGACGGCGGACTTCCCGGCGATACGTCCTTCTGCATGGGAGCCGGAGGAGAACTTATGGGAGCTTGCCCCGGAAGCGTCACCGGCACAGAACAAACCAGGGATAGTGGACATGCAGGCATAGCCCCAGAAATACTCGCCCTTGGTCGCCGGGGTCTGAATGTCTTCCGGACCGCTGACCCAGGCTCCGGAGGCGCCGGAGTGGGAGCCGATAAAGTACGGTTCGGCGGCGGCGATCTCGGATGATCTCGCCTCCGGCTGGGTGTTCGTGCTCGCCCAGAGGATCGCCTGCGAGATAGTCATATCGAGGAAGTCTTCCCAAGCTTCATTATCAAGATCCTTCATCTTCTTCTTGTAACCCTTGGGATCGTCTTTGTAAGCATCTGCCAGTTTCTGGATCGCTTCCTCTGTCCGCATGTAGATCGGACCCTTACCTTGCATTATGTCCAACATCCCGAGGTAGTTACGGAGGTTGGCGGGAATCGGCTTCACTTTGCCGTAAGGCGCCCACTTTTCGAGTTCATCTTTGCGATCGACCATGTAATCACCGCCAAAGGCATTGGTGGCGCGTGATTTGAACAAGAGGAACCAGGCGCCGACCGGTCCATAACCATCCTTGAAGCGGACGGGGATGAAACGTACTTCCTGGCAGGTCTGCTCAGCTCCGGCGCGGGTGGTGAAGTACAAACTGGAGCCGGTGTTCCACGGCGGATACCAGGCGCGTCCGAGACCTTCACCGGTGCTGCGCGGCTTGAAGACATGAACCGCGCCGCCCATGGCTACCACGGTCGCTTTCGCCTTGAAGATATAAATCTTCTCTTCACGGACGCTGAAGCCGACCGCACCGACGCACTTACCGTCCTTCATCAACGGTTCGACAATAAAGACACGCTCGAAGACATTATCCAGTCCAAGCGCATTCTTCGCCGCTTCCGCGATGACGACCTTGTAGCTTTCGCCGTTGATCATGAGCTGCCAGCGACCTTCGTGGACGTATTGACCATTTTCATCCTTCCAGATCGGCAAACCCCATTTCTCGAAGAGGTGAACAGTGGAGTCGACATGTCGCGCGATATTGGCAACGAGGTCTTCACGGGTGATGCCCATGAGGTCATTGCGAACATAGTCGACATAATCCTTGACAGTATTCTTGCCGCCAGTCAAGTCGACATACTGGTTGATGGCGGACAATCCCATGGCAACGGCACCACTTCGATCCATCACCGCCTTGTCGACGAGAATGACACGAAGACCATTCTTCTTTCCCCAATATGCGGCTTCTACTGCTGCACCGCAGGCAGCCATTCCGCCACCGACAATGAGAACGTCGGTTTCAACGATTACTTTTTGAAATGCCATGACTATTCCTCCCTTTCTTACTTCAAGGTGAAGAAATCTGCCCGAATGGACTCTGGTTCAGTGAAGAGCATCGGGGACTTAAGATTCCCGTCGCCTTCATTAAAACCGCCACTGGGTACCGCCTTACCTTCTTCTGTGGTGCGGATGGGGAACTTGAACCTTTTCAGATTGCCGTTCCGGAATTTTACCGTCCACATGATGCTGTCGCTGCCGCGCATGGGCGTCACGGTGGCACCCATGGGTACGAAGTCAGCGTAACCACGCACCTCGACCGCTTGCACTGGGCAAATCTTGACGCAGTTGTAGCATTCCCAACACAATTCCGGCTCACGATTGTACGCTTTCATGATGTCCTTGTTGAGCACCATGAGGTCATTCGGGCAGATGTGCTGGCATGCGGTCTTGTCAAGAGCTTTGCACCCGTCACACTTGTCAGGAATTACATAACTTGGCATAAAATCCTCCTTTAAGCGTGCAGATTTTCACGTTCTGCACTGTCACGTTTGATTTTTATTTGTATCTTGTATCTTTTTATCTTTGACCTTTGGGGTAAGATGGTTTTTTCCTTATATCCTAAAAACGCATCATCCACTGGAAACAGTGAATAACTTTGAAATATCTATTTTATTTATGCGCTTTACCGGAGTCCATCCCCACCGAAAAACGGTGCTCCTTGATTTCCACCTTCTTCTCCAGGCTGGCGTAGTATTTCACCAGTATCTTGAGAACTTCGGGACGGCTGAATTCCGCGGGAATTTCGTTTACCGCGCCTTCACTCAGCAGCTTGCGCAGCTTGGTGCCGGAGAGGAAGAGACGATCCTCTTTGCCATGCGGGCAGGTCTTCATCGACGCCATGCCGCCGCATTTATAGCACCAGAAGGTCCAGTCGATCTTCAACGGTTTTGTAATCAGCGCGCCTTCCCAGAGTTCATCGAAGATGTCCTGGGCGTCGAAGGGACCGTAATAATCGCCAACCCCAGCATGATCACGCCCGATGATCATGTAGGAGCAGCCGAAATTCTGACGGAAGACTGCATGCAATAACGCTTCACGTGGTCCACCATAACGCATGTCGAGCGGATAGCCGCCCATCAGCACGCGCTCTTTGACGAAATAATTCTCAGTCAGCGTATTGATGCACTCCACGCGAACATCGGCGGGGATGTCGCCTTCCTTCAATTTCCCGACCAATTGATGGATGTAAACGCCATCGGTGACTTCCTGGGCGATCTTCGCTAGGTATTCATGACTGCGGTGCATCGGATTGCGCAATTGCAAGGCGGCGACCGATTTCCAGCCGCGCTTCTCAAATTCCGCGCGACTCTCTGCCGGGCGCTGGTAAATCCCTTTGAACTCAGTCGGGAAAGTTCCCTCGGAAAGAACCTTCACCGGTCCCCCCAGGTTCACCTCCTTCTGCTCCATGACCATCTTCACGCCGGGATGCGCAAGGTCGGTGGTGCGGAAGACATGCTTGCACTCGAATTCCTTGTCGATGATGTACTTATCCTTGACGACCATCGTCCCCATGATCTCGGCAAACTCATCGGAATAGAGTGCCACCTCCTCTCCGAGAGCGATGGAGTCGGCGACTTTTTTCTCCGCAGACAAGGTTACCGGGATGGGCCAGAAAAGACCGTTCATCGAGGGCATCTTCATCTCGACGCAGACGCTCTTCCAATCCGCTTGTCCCATGAATCCATTCAGTGGAGTGAATCCACCGATTCCCAACATGATCAAGTCACCTGTCTCACGTGATGATAGGTTCACTTTTTTCAGCCCGGCGGCTTTTTTCAATTCCGCATCTCGTGCAGCACCTTCGAGGAGCAGAATCTTCAGCTCTTTACTGCCATGCGGTGGAACTAATGCTGTTGCCATAGTTGTTCCCTTTTTGTTGACTTTGTGTATGATATTTTACTTAATATCTGTAAAGCTCGCACCCTTCTTACGCTACCCCGCACCTCTTTCGCAAGCACGGAGGCTTACGCTACCCCGCACGACTCTAAAATCCTTTAAACGGATTCGGTCCGATCTCAACAATCTTCTCCGAGAATTTCTCAATCACCTCGATCACCCGTTTCCAATCAGTGATCGCGATGGATTCTACCAGCACCCGTTCCTCTTCCAAAGCCATCTGTTTGAGTTTTTCCTGGACATTGCCCATCCGATAATCAGCCAATTCGCTGCCCCGGACAAAGTGACACTGGTAATTATCCCCGTGCTTGCATCCGAGGAGCATGATGCCATCCATTCCCGCGTCGAGACAGTTGGTGATCCAGACGAGGTTGATCGATCCGAGACAGCGCACCGGGATGATCCGCAGCCAGGGATTGAATTTGAGTCTCTTCGCCGCCGCGGCTTCCAGAGCGGGTAGAGCGTCGTTTTCACACATAAAAGCGATAAAGCGAGGTTTCTCCTCATCCTCTTCCGGGACTTCGACAGCTTTAATCATATTGTTGCCCATCGGGATACTGAAGTTTTTAAAATTGACGATACGTTCTGGGCAGGCGCCTATGCAGGTTCCGCAGCGACGGCAACGCGTGGTGTTCGGTTTCGGTGTCCCCTTGTCATCCTCATCAAGTGCGCCAAATGGGCAATCTTCAGTACAACGCTTGCATTGAGTACAACGCTGGAGGAAGAAATCGGGGAAGCTAAGATCCCGGGAACGGGGATGCAGCGCCATTCCCTGCTTTGTTAAACGAATCGCTTGGATGGCTTTCAAGGCGGCGCCATTGGCATCATTTGCCGCCTGCGCCAAGTCCATCGGGGCACGAACTGCTCCTGCAGCATAGATCGCTGTCCGACGGGTCTCATAAGGGAAGCAGATGAAATGACTGTCCGGGAAACCGTATTTCAAGGTCGGCAGATCTGTTCCCTGACGATATGTGAGATTGAGGATTCTTGCGCCCTTCTCCGCTCCGGACGCCGCTTTCTTGCCATCCTCAAGCATTCCTTCTTCTCTTCCCGGCTCGCAAGCATTGAGGATTCTTGCGCCCTTCTCCGCTCCGGACGCCACTTTCTTGCCATCCTCAAGCATTCCTTCTTCTCTTCCCGGCTCGCAAGCACGGAGGCTTACGCTACTTCCCTGATCTACTTTATCATCAGGTTTTTCTTCGACTCCCAGCTCGAGAACCGTGTCTTCCACCAATGTTGAAGGAACCATTCCGACAGCAAGAACTACCAGATCCGCCCGGACAGTGATCTCCTCACCCAGCAGGGTCTCATTTAAATCAACGGAAACACCACCATCATTAAGTTCAGTAACGCCTACTACTTTCCCTTTGGTGAAGAAAATTCCCGCGTCTTCCTGCGCATGTTGGTAGAACAGCTCATACTGTCCAGGTGCTCGAATATCTTTATAGAGAATATAGATTTTGGCATCAGGAAATTTTTCACGAAGCAGCAACGCCTGTTTCAGTGAAACTCGGCAGCAGACTGTACTGCAGTAGGGAAGATGATCCGGTTCCCGGCTTCCGGCACATTGGATGAAAGCGATGCTCTTTGGCGCTTGGTTGTCCGAGGGACGTAAAACTTCACCCTTCGCCAGCATGTCTTCCATTTGGATGTTGGTGATGACATTCTTTATCCCAGATCCAAAACGTGTCAGTTTTTTCGCTTCATAAGGACGCCAGCCGGTCGCCTGGATTATCGAACCGACTTTCAAAGTGATCGGTTCAGCACGGTTCTGCAAGACGACCTCAAACAGCCCAGGCGCGCCGGAGATCTTTTTTATCACCGTGGAGAGGTGAACCTGTAGATTTTCCTGTTTCTCTATATTGGAGAGGAGTCCGTCTAAATCATTATCGACAAGTTGATCGTAAGGTGGTTTGGAAGGGAAAGTTTTTTTCCAACGTGTCGCCCAACCGCCCAGATGGTTTTCCTTTTCTACTAATATAACTTCATGTCCGGCGCGAGCTGATTGGAGAGCGGCGCGCATTCCCGCCACTCCGCCGCCGACTACCAGTATCTTCTCCGAAAACTCGACTTCCACCGCTTCTGCCACGGCTGGTTCTATGTGAGAAACCTTGGCGACGAACATGCGTAGATAATCCTCGGCGATCATCTGCGTGTCTTCGTTATTCGGTTCGTGCGTCCAGATGGTGAGTTCACGAAATGGAACTTGCTCGACCATGATTTCGGGTGGGAATTTAAACCAAGGCGGAACGGAGCGTGCAGAACGGTCGAGCACCACAATACGATTCAAGCCATGTTCTTTAATATCCGTTTCGATCAACTTCTCGCCTTGGGGACTGCTGATTTTTTCATGGGTGCGAAAAACAGTCGCTTTGGCTTCTTTCAACGCTACATTTTCCAGCGCTTTCAGATCGAGAGCCGAAGCGATTTCCTCATCCGCGGCGCAATAGACGCCGACTTTAATCTGATCCGCCATCCTACACCCTCCTCGCCATCAGCAACGCCTTGATCGCCGCTCCAGTGGCATCCTGAAGCGTCCCGGCGACATCAAGGGGACGGACGCATGTGCCTACACCGTAAATTCCAGCCGCGTCATCCGTTTGAATTAAAAATCCATTCTCATCCTGAGGTATTTCAAGGGGCGGTGGTTCTTCTTTTGTCGAGGGTTGCATGCCGGTGGCTAGAACAACCAGATCAACGATAACTTTCTGCAGTTCACCAGTCAGAGTGTTTTCCGCGATGACTTGCAAACCCTGAGGAGTTATTTCCACTTTGGCGACTTTTCCGCGATGAAGCTTAATCTTCTCGATCTCCTGACGAGCTTGATAAAAATCTTCGAGGCGTCCGGGAGTACGCACGTCGATATAAAAAATGTGAACCTCGATCTCAGGATTTTGCTCCAACAAGTAAGTGGCTTGTTTCAAGGAAGCGAGACAGCAGACACCGCTGCAAAAGGGCAAGTGCTTTTCATCACGACTTCCGGCGCACTGTACGAAAGCGACCGACTTCGGTTCAGTATTGTCGGAAAGTTTAAGAATTTTACCTTCTGTAGGACCGTTACCGGCGGCGAGCCGTTCCATCATCACGTTGGTAATGATGTCCGGATGCTTGCCGTAGCTTAAGAGATCAAGATTATTGGCGTTGTATGGCTGCCAGCCGGTCGCCCAGGCGATCGAGGGCGTCTCGATGCTCAGAGTATAAGGTTTCATCTCCAGGTCGATCCCACCATCTGGACACATTTTTACCCAATCTCTGAACTCAGGTATCTCAATAGCACGTTCATCGACAACGAATTGTGTCGGATAGGCGCTCTCATAAGGACGATACAGCGCTTTTCTCTTGCCGATACCATAATTGAAGGGATCATCCAGCTCAATTGGGCATCCTTTCGCCCATTCGCTGTAATCCTGCGACCAGGGCTGCACAAACCGAGGTTTTACTCTGACGAAGACTTTGTAGTTTCCCTCATGACCTTCGATCTTTTCCACCTTCGCCAGGGTATAAACATGCAGCGACGGATTTTCCCGTATTCGACGGAAATTTATCTCCAATCCGCAGGTCGGAGGGCATAATTTGGGGAAATACTGATGAAACCGTGCTACCCGTCCGCCCAGACAGGCTTCACGTTCAACAATCGCCACTTCAAGTCCGGCTTCGGCGGCTTCGATGGCGGTAGTTATACCGGCAATACCGCCTCCCACAACGAGGAGTTCCGCCTTCAGGCTGCGATCGGACTTAAGCATACCGATTCCTTTTCCAAGTGAAAGGTTTCACAGAGAGGCGCCCAATATCGCCGCCTCTCACCCGTGTATAGGTAGCTGTGAACCTATATTTTGTTAATTCTCTAAAGAGATGCTTGAGGGTGATGAAATGAATGACACTTACTACGAATGCCACGATCATATCATTTTGATGAAGAGAAGATAGTGCTTAATTCAACTGAAGTCAAAATGATAAATCGGAAGCAAACAGAGCCACCGGAGGAGAAAATGATACCTTTTTCACAATTTATTTCAATCGACCAACCAAAGTCTGAAGTTCTTCACGGGCTTTTTTCAGATTATCGATCGACTCATTTATACCGTTGGTCACCTTCGGAATCCGTGAGGCTTGCACGCCAGAGAAATCATCCTTGACCTGCGAGAGCAACTCCGAGGCGGTTTTTAGAAGCGAGGTTGTTTTATCGACGGCTGTCGGTAAGGTTTCGTTTCCAAAAACATAGAGAGGCGAATTCTGCTGGAAAATGGGTGGAGTCGGGCTAAGTTTATAATTGAAGAACACCTCCTGATCTCCTCGGTCCAAGGCATCGGCGATCTTCTGCGCCAGGAGCACAGTGCCACGAATTGCCGCAGCGTCTTTGAAAAACGTATCATATTTCGGCACATTGATATTCATATAGAAAACCGGGGTCTCTTTAAACGGAAACAAGCTTTCGACATACAGGGCACCGCCTGGGTCCATGGCATTCAAACCCAGATCCGCCATAGTCAAGCCTACCAGTCCTCTCGGCGGTTTTTGAAGGTCGGTGCTTTGTACTTTTGTCCCTTCAGTCGCTTGCTCCACCGGTTTTTGGGGCGGACGAGTTGGATAAAAATTGCCATAATTCGCAGTGGGAGAACAACATCCCGCCAAGAACATACAGGAACCCAGGACAATCATGATGATAAAAATCAAGCTGTTTCGCTTCGACATCTTTTCCTCGCTAGTAGTCTATGTCAGATAAATCGTTTAGTTTCCATCGTAGCACGGGCGTCCCGCCCGCGTTAGAGGCGTCCCGCCCATGCTGTGTAAGCCAGCCAGGTAGTCCGGACGCGCCGTCGTCCGGAAAAATGACGAACGTTTATCCAAATATCTCCCGGACGGTGGCACGTCCGGGCTACA
>CAZCRQ010000123.1:0-8171 GCA_964501095.1 uncultured bacterium
CCCGACAACCGTATTCGCAGTAAGTATGCAGATCGAATATTCCGAATCGATCCTTTCCTTTGCGGACTCCACGGGGATCGAGAGCGGCGATCTGTTTGGGGAAGAGGCGCTGTATTTCGGACACAGTGAAGACTCGATTCTCCATCTCACGGCGACACTCCTTCAGGGCGACTCCCTAGAGACGGGATCGGGGACATTGATGAGGATTATCCTGCAAGGTGAGACAGCGGGGTCTTGCCCGATCGCCATCCTTACGGATGAAATACAATTATACGATGATTGGGGAGAAATAGTCACGGTCTCCGGCTTGGAGATTAGTACTGCAACAGTTTATGTACAATAGAAAAGGGAAACGATGATGAAGTTGAAAGGTAGTCCGATTGTTCGCCGAAGATTGTTGGCGGTGTTGATTGTCTTACTGCTCTTCATCCAAGGAGCGACAATACCTTTCAAGCACACTCTCCGGTTTCCTTGCTATCTAGCGCCGGTTACGATATGGACTCTGAAGTCTGACGGCGCCGGTCAGATTACCGCGGTGTGGCAGAAATCCATTTTGGAAAAGGAGATCAGCTATTCACTCTTCCAGTTTGAACGTCCGGATGTTGTTGAGATCCAGTTGGAATCATCACTGCATGAAGGAAGCCAGGTGCGCAAGGGGGAGATCTTGGGCTGGATTTATTCACGGGAGTCCGGACAGACTTTGCTTGTCACCTCAGCGGAATTGGAGCATGCCCGTGCGGAGGAATCCGCGCTTAAAGCCGGCGGCCGACCGGAAGACCTGGAAATCGAGTGGAAAAATCTGCAAACCGCTTCAGTTTCGTTTGATGTATACAAACCGGAGTACGAAAGGATCAAACAACTTTACGAGCAAGGTCTGGCTTCCTTACGGGATTTTCAGCAATCGGAAGGGCAGTACAAGGTTCTGGCGGCAAACCTGGAATTGGCGGAAGCTCGAGTCAAGGCGCTTCAGGCAGGCGCACGTGAGGAAGACATTCGGATCGCCCAGGCGCAGGTAGAAATGCTAGAAAAACAGGTGAACCGTGTCCGCGAAATAATGGGAAAAGAGACGCCGATAATCTCTCCCTTCGATGGTGTGGTTCGACTTGGCGGTGATCCGAATGTACTTCTCACTCTTCACCGAACCGATACCTTGGATGTGACCTTGGTAACCCCGGAGACTTATGCGCCATTTGTTCAGCCGGGGCGGACGGCGACGGTGTGTTTTGCCGCAGCTCCATTCTTGAAATATCCTGTTTCCATTTATAGTATCGATTTTTTATCAGAAAACAGCATCGGAGTACGTGCACATTGTCTCATCCCCAATCCCGATCACCTGCTTATCGAGGGGATGTTCGGCGAAGGGAAAATTTTAACTGATCCCATCACAGTGCTGGAAAGTCTGCGATTACAGATGGGACGTATCAATCAAAGTTGGATGTTCTAAAGTCGGGAAAATGGCTAAGGATAAGTTTACTCGCAAGGAATTCAAGTATTTTGTCCCGATTGGTTATATCGAAGACCTCCGGCAGCGTGTTCTGGGGTATGCCGAATATGATCCAAACTGTGTAGATAAAACAAACCATTTATATCAAGTCAGAAGCATTTACTTTGATACTATTCACTATCTGTTCTTCTATGAAAAAATTGAAGGGGTAAAAATTCGGAAGAAACTTAGAATTCGCACTTATGACCAGAAGGAACCCAATTCCATCGCTTTTTTTGAGATCAAGCGGAAATTTAATAACGAAATTTATAAAGAGCGGGCGAAAGTCAGGCTTGATGAGGTACCGGAATTGCTCAATGGTGATATTTTAACTGAAAAAACCTTTGAATCTTTTCAACAAAAATCTGCATTTAATAAATTTATCTACCTTATGAAAAGGCTAAATCTTGTTCCGCGAGTTTTGGTCACGTACGAGCGGGAAGCATTTGCTGTTCAGGATGATTCGAGCACGCGGCTCACCTTTGATCTGAACACTAGAAGTTATCCCGATCCCGAACTTGAAGATATTTTCCGTGAAGCTGATCTCAAATCATTTACCGATCCCTATTTTATCCTTGAAATAAAATTTTTTGGCAGGATGCCATACTGGGCTCGACAGATTGTACGTGATTTTCACCTTCACCAGGAAGCTATATCAAAATATTGTAAAGGACTGGAAACCTGGTTTCCAAATCTTCAGTGACGAGGCTTATCTGTATGAACTTCCTGTCAAATTTTCCCTCAGCAGCCTTCCCACTTACGGTAATTGAAATTCTTGTCAATATCGGGCTGGCTTTTGTGCTGGGGATTATCATTACTACTGTCTATCGTTTGACCAATCGTCATCACGCGATAAACCTGTCTTTTTACCTCACCTTGATTATCCTGTCGATGGTGGTGGCGATGGTGATGATTATCATTGGCAACAATATCGCGCGCGCTTTCGGTCTGGTGGGCGCGCTATCGATCATCCGATTCCGAACTGTAGTAAAAGACAACCGCGACATTGCTTATGTTTTCTTCGCTCTGGTGGCGGGAATGGCGGCAGGTATCGGGAATTACCCCCTCGCTATCTATGGCACCGGATCTATCGCCGCTTTGCTCCTCTTTCTTGACTTTATCAGGTATGGAACTTCATCATCCGGTGTGTTTCTTCTCCGTTTTCGCATGGCGCCTGATGATGCTGATTTAGGCTCAGTCGAAGCTATCCTTGATCAATATCTGACCAATATAAAAAAAATCTCGGTAAAAACTGTCCGGATGGGACAGTTTGTAGAGTACAGCTATGCAGTACGAATTAAAAAGGAATCGCAACTGAAAACTTTTATCGAAACTTTATCTGCAATTGAAGGCATGGAACGAGTAAACATGTTGGCGAATGATGAAGTGCCTGAAGAATAAATATTTCTAGTTTATGACAATCATCTTTATCATATTTTTGTATATATCGGGTTTCGAATCGTAAAAAAGCCAGTTTGTAAGCGAGACGGTAGATTTCCAATGGCATACACGTTCGAGGTCGACAATTCACCCGAACGACTTAGGCGGAAACAACCATGCCTAGTTCGCGGCAACGATTCAAGTCAATTTTGCCTTAAGCGGAAAGCATTCCGGATGTTCAATAGACTCGATACTCAGATCAATATCAAGATCAGGCCAATAAAAGTGCCCTGGGGAAGGCTCTTCAACATTAATAATTTTCCCGATAGGCGCTTCCTTAAACCACGGAAAATCTTCATAAGAAAGAAAGAGTTCATTATCTCCAACGAGAATCCAGATACCATGGCTTGAAATATTGGTCACTTCAACTTTTAAAGTGCTTTCTCCAAGAATCTTTAAACTCATCGTAATGTTCCTCAATAATAAGTTCAATTTGTTTTAGTTGACGTTTTATTATCCTGACATTCTTTGCTAATTCTATCTTAGGTTCGAGCCAGTATTTTGCTTCTCCATTGGAACAATGTACATGCATTCGAGATTCTTCACGTGAAAATAAGAAGAATCAGTAACCTTTTTCACGATGAATTGTAGGACTCATTTCTTCTCAATTACGGCACTGTCACCGACTTGGCGAGATTGCGTGGTTTATCCACATCCCAGCCGAGCATATCAGCGATGTAATAAGCCAATAATTGCAAGGGGATAACGGCGAGCAAAGGAGTCAACAGGGGATGAATCTCCGGAATGTGGATGACATGATTCGCCAGTTTACTGATCTTTTGATCGTTGTTGCAGGCGACAGCAATCACCTGACCTTCACGTGAACGCACTTCCTCGATGTTTGTTATCACCTTTTGATAGACATTATCCCGGATAGCGATAAAGACCACCGGCATCAATCGGTCAATCAGGGCGATGGGACCGTGTTTCATTTCCGCAGCGGGATAACCTTCAGCATGGATGTAGCTGATTTCTTTCAGTTTTAATGCGCCTTCAAGGGCGACGGGGTAGTTTGGACCACGAGCGAGGTAGAGGAAATTCGAGGATCGGGAGTAGGTTTTAGCGATATTGTAAATTTCTTCTTTATGTTCGAGGATTTGCCGAACTAATTCGGGAATGCGACGGAGGTCACTCAGCACTTCACGTGCCTGCTCACGGGTCATCTCGCGCTGTCGTCCGAGCAGCACGGAGATCATCGCCAACACCGTCACCTGGCTGGTAAACGCTTTGGTCGATGCCACCCCGATCTCCGGACCGGCATGGAGATAAATCCCCCCTTCTGTCTCCCGAGCAATGGTCGAGCCAACAGTATTTACGATTCCCAGGCAGAGCGCTCCGCGTTTCCTTGCCTCCCGCAACGCTTCCAAAGTGTCAAATGTTTCACCAGATTGACTGATGGCGAAAGCGATGGTGTTTTTCTGGATGATTGGATTTCTATAACGGAATTCGGAAGCATATTCCACCTCGACTGGGATGCGCGCCCATTCTTCGACCATATAACGTCCGGTCATCGCTGCATGGTAGCTGGTTCCACAAGCGAGAAAGAGGAGATGCTCAGCATGTTTCAGGGCATCCAAGTGCAGACGCAACCCACCGAGACGGACATCTCCATCATCGACCAGAATCCGTCCCCGCATAGTATCTTCCAAGGTGTGCGGCTGATCCATGATCTCTTTTAGCATGAAATGCTTGTACCCGCCTTTTTCGATCTGGTCGAGGGAGAAGTCGACATGTGTGGTTTTACGGCTGATTTTCATCGCGTTAAGCGTGGTATGGTGGAATCCATGAGCGGTGACGGTGCCGACTTCGCCATCTTCGAGGAAAATCACGTCGCGGGTATGTTCGACCATTGCTGCCAGATCAGAGGCAATAATATACTCGCCATTTCCAACACCAACGACCAGCGGGCTCCCCTTACGGGCAATCACGATACGATCAGGCTCCAACAGGTGAACCGCCGCCAAGCCATAAGTCCCCTCGACCCGATTTAAAGCTTGAATTACCGCGCGCTCCAGGTCACCCTCATAGAAATCTTCAATCAGTACCGCTAAAATTTCGGTATCTGTCTCAGATTTAAAGGAATATCCCTTCATTTGAAGGGCTTTGCGCAGTTCGCTGTAATTTTCAATGACACCGTTATGAATAATCGCAATTTTACCATTGCGGGAAGTTTGGGGGTGAGCGTTTGTCTCGGTTGGAGAACCATGGGTTGCCCAGCGTGTATGACCGATCCCAAGATGCGCGACGTGGCTGGTGCCGTTCAAAGCTTTTTCCAGTTCTTCAATCTTACCCTTTCTCTTGTAAATCACCAATTGGCTGTTATCGATCAAAGCTATTCCTGATGAATCATACCCACGATACTCCATGCGTCGCAAACCGCTGATCAACAGCGGAACGGCGTTTTTATTTCCTACATAACCGATTATACCGCACATCGATGACTCCTTTTAGAATTCAACAAATTCTTTCGGATAGCGTGTCAAGTCCAGTTTCTCTTGTTCGGGGATCAGCCGAATGCCCCACTGTTGCATCGCCAATGCGCCGAAAAGAATTTCGATAGAAACGCCATCCTCGTCTTTTCCGATGTAGTCGACAACCATAGCATGAGTGGAAATTCGTCTCCCCTCGAGTTCCGCCTCCAGAAGAGCGGTCGCGGTTGATTGTTTGATTTCTCCACCCAGTGCGCTGCGAAAGGGTTCCTTGAACTTCGAGGTCGTCAACAACGCGGCGACTGTCTGTATGACATAAGTATTTCGTGCGCCGGTATCGAATAGAGTCCAGCACTCTCGTCCCTTGACCTTTATTCTATGACGTATTCGTCCCATAGATTGATGTATTCCTTACATATCGCATTGTCAGTTCAGTCAAGTAGCGTAAGCCTCCGTGCTTGCGATTCCTCCGTGCTTGCGATTCCTCCGTGCTTACGATTCTTCGCAGGCGGGGACGCCTACGCTACCCTCGCAGGCGGGGACGCCTACGCTACCCTCGCAGGCGGGGACGCCTACGCTACCCCATTATCTCTAAAATAGGGATTTTACAGTGATATACTATGACAGCAATCACAAAAAGAGTGATTTCATTCATCTCACATGAACCTGGCACAAGAGAAAGATAATTCAAATTTCCGGCATCTCAAAGAACAAGGTTTGAGGTAAAACGTTTTTTTACTGAAACATCTTCCTCGTACATTGCGAAGAATTATATCTCATCAGCAGGAAAAATTTAATGCAGATATTCTGGATCGTTGGTGAAAGTTCCAGCGATGCCCATGCGGCTCGGCTGATTCAGGCGATAGGACGGATCAAATCCGGTTGGCGTCACCAGGGAATGGCTGGTTCAGCCATGAGGGAAGCGGGTTGTAAGCCAATCGCGGACATTTCGGAAGCCTCTTTGATGGGTTTGACCGAGGTGATCGGTCACCTTCCCCGCATGATCCGGCTGAGAAACCGATTTTTCGAGAAAATCGCGTCAGACCGTCCGGATCTGGTGATTCTCATGGATTTTCCCGATTTTAACCTAGCTCTTTTAAAGCTGATACGGAAACGCCTTGGCTCATCAATCAAAGTTCTTTATTACATCAGTCCGCAGATTTGGGCGTGGCGTCGCCGGCGGGCGAAAACTATGGCTCGGCTGCTTGATGCCCTGGCGGTGATTTTCCCTTTCGAAGTGGATTTCTTCGCAAAATATGGGCTTGAAACGGTGTTTTTCGGACATCCGCTGGTCGGGGAAATAGGAGCGAGTGCATCAATTGAAAAACTCCGAGAGGAATTTAGTATACGCGAAGGTCAGGAGGCGATTGCCTTGCTGCCCGGGAGCAGGCTTCAGGAAATCCGACGTCATCTGCCCCTCCTGTTGCAGACAGTAAGACAGATTCGCAAAAAACATCCAGAGATTGTCGCCCTGGTAACCAAAGTTCCTACTATTAGATCTGAAATTTATGAAAATTATATCTGTAACTATCCGGCTGGATTAGGAGATCGCGACCAATACTCCTCGATCAAACTGATCGACAATAGAACCAGCGATATTTTAGCAGTAAGTCGGATTGGGATTATCAAGTCCGGAACTTCTACTGTGGAAGCAGCCTTGATCGGCACGCCATTTTGTGTGATGTATCGTACGAGCCCTTTGACTTACATGCTGGCACGTCTTCTCGTCAAAGGAGTCCGGCACATCGCGATGGTGAATGTCCTGGCGGGGGAAACGATTGTGCCGGAATTCATCCAGGATGATGCCAACGTTGCACAACTCGCAGAGGCAGTAGAAAAATTATGGGAAGGGGAAGATCGAGAACGAGTGAAAGCCGGGCTTAAAAGAGTACGTGAGAAATTGGGTGAACCGCATTCAAGTGAACGATTGGCAGAGTGGCTTGTGCGGCGATTTGGAGAGAAGAATGAAGGATGAAACGCTGTATCGCCTCACAGAGGCTTTTGGTCCGGGACTTGTCGGGATGCTGGGCTATTCTTTACGCCTCCAGCGGATTGGAGAAGAACATCTCCGTTCGGTGCAATCTCGAGGCTTCTGGCTGTTTGCCTTATTTCATGGGCGGATGTTCATCCCGGTCTGGCTGCATCGACAGCAAGGGATCACCGCCTTGGTCTCTCAGAGTCGAGATGGGGAAGCGGTAGCTCGACTGGTGCAACGCCTTGGTTACCATACCGTGCGAGGCAGCAGTCACCGTGGGGGACGTGATGCCTTACGGGGAATGGTTCAAGCCAATCGTGATCATGGGACAACAGCAATTATGGTCGATGGACCTCGCGGTCCCCGAGAAGAGCCGAAACTCGGTACGCTTGCCATCGCGCGAAATTCCGGGGCACCTATACTTCCTACTCTGGGAGCAGCCTGTCCCAATTGGCAGCTTCATTCCTGGGATCGTTTTCAAATACCTAAACCGTTTTCGCGGGCAGTAATCGGATATGGGGAGCCGTTAGATATTCCCAGGAACGCCAGGGGAGAAGAGTTGGAACGGTTGAGAATTGAACTAAAGCAACGATTACTGGAACTGCAATCCACCCTCGATAATGTAGTGAGGCGAAAAGAATCATGAGCTGTGACAGTTCAACCGTGGTTCTTTTAAACATCTCTCGAGCAGCGCCAAGTTTTACAGCATGAGGTAAGATTTATATCATATTTATCTATAGCTGAGTCCGTCTAATTTCATTTGGAACATAAGGGGTCAAGAAATAAGGTTCCTCGCTGTTTTAAGCCAGGTAGCCCGGACGCTCCGTCGTCCGGGAGATATTTG
>CAZCRQ010000124.1:0-8121 GCA_964501095.1 uncultured bacterium
GAACTCCAAACATCAACCTAAAGGTTGAACTCCAAACATCAACCTAAAGGTTGAACTCCAAACATCAACCTAAAGGTTGAATAAGCACAGTTCAGCAACTCGAGCTTATTGGACAATTCGTAATGAGAATAAAAGTCTGCTCTCGGAGCAGAATATATTCACTAAGCTGTATTCTCGAGTATTGTGATTAAAGGCTTGGTTTCTTATTATCTTTGATTAAATCGAGAACGGAGATAAAATGAAAGCGGAATTTACAGCAATTATAGAACCCGCACCTGAAGGTGGCTATTGGGCAATATGTCCTGAGGTTCCCGGCGCCAACGGACAGGGCGAAACCATTGAGGAAACGAAAAATAATCTACGGGAGGCAATACAATTAATTTTAGAAGACCGCAAAGCAGATATACTTCGCGGATTACCCGAGGATGCCATACAAGAAAAGGTATTGATTGAATGAAGCGTCGGGACTTGGAGCGTAGATTAAGAATAGCTGGTTGTTATTTGAAGAGGGAAGGAGCTTTGCATTACCTATGGATAAATACGAAAAATGGTGTGGTAGAAGCAGTTCCCAGGCATATCGAAATCAAAGAACCGTTGGCAAAGAAGATTTTGAAAAATCTAAATGCAAACTAGGTAGCCAGAAACTGCAGTCTATGATTATACAATCCCTCTGAATAAATCCTTTAAAACGTAACGTCGAAGCAAATAACTCTTAACAATGGAGTCCCTTGAACAATCATAAGTATCTCCGATCTACTTTGCTGCTTTGTCTGTTTCTACCCCTAAGCGCTGCCGCACAGCAGGCAAAGACTACGAAATCTACAGTAAAATGGACTCCGCTACAGATCGCCTTATTGAATCCAGTACAACTTTTCGATGAAACCCGAAATGTGTACGGCTTAAGAACCAGCCTCTTCTATGGTAAGAACCGAAACATCTACGGGCTGGATCTCTCTCTTTTCGCCAATCACGCCCGGAATGTGTATGGCATCAGCGTATTAGGGATAGGGAATGAATTGCGCTGCGGCTTCCACCCTGGATTTTACTGGCACAAGCCGATAACCACCACCGGAAATGTTTGGGGAATTCAAGTCGGAGGGGGAGGATTCGGCTTTCTAGGCTTGATTATTTTGCCTCCTTTTGGTTTTTACCCTATTGGTTTTTACGCGATATTATCTAATAGAGCCGACGACATGACTGGCATTCAGGTCGCATTGACTGGCAATGAGGCTCGAAAACTGCGGGGTGTGCAGATTGCCGGATTTTTCGATATAACAGAAGAAAACGCCATCGGTCTGCAAATTTCCGGTCTGGCTAATATCGCTAAAGGGAATGGGGTGACATTGCAGGTTGTGGGATTTTTCAACCAAACGAAAGGGAGCTTTAGCGGGCTTCAGCTGTCTCCGATAGTCAATTCATCCGAGGGAATATATCGCGGCGCCCAAATTGCGACCGGTAACATAGCCCGCGGTGTGACCAAAGGCTTGCAGTTGAGTCTGGAATTGAATTTTTCCGATGATCTTGCAGGTGTTCAGATCACTAGTCTATTCAATAAAGCCGGCGGTAATGTAACAGGAGCACAGATCAGCCTGATAAATATCGCTCGTGGAGGAGTCAAGGGTATCCAGATTGGTGCCTTTAATTACTGTGGACGCCTGAACGGACTCCAGATCGGCGGTCTCAATATCATCTGGCATGGAAAAATCCCAATCTTGCCAGGGATCAATTTCAGTCATTCGATATAAGTGATTCTCCTATTCGTCGGAATAATTCCTGGATGACGAAGCGCACAGGATACTTAACTGTACAATTTGGTATCCAGTCATGTAGGTCGGGGTCGCCGAACCCGACAAACGACAAACCTGACAATCTCATGTAGGTTGTACTCGTCAAACCTGACGGTTTATTTCATGGATTGAAATAATCGAATGAACATGGAAATATATTATAACGCTTGTTTTTATAATTCTAATTTTCTGTTGATGGAAATAAGTTTCTCTTGACCGGCACCGGAAACTGGTGTTATGTCGAGCCGGGGATTGTCCTGGTATCCTGGATCATTGTATGGCAGCCGGGTGGATGAGGTGCCTCCATATTAAATTCCCACCGATCTTGCTTTTTGAATTGTATGAACCGTAAACTTACAGTTTATAAAAGACTCTTGAGATTATCGCTGAAAACTATTATCACTGAAAACTATTATACCTCTCCTTTCAGCTAACTATCGAGGACTAAACAAATGAATCATCAACGGTGTTGTTCTTTAATACTGGGGTTGATTTTAACGATAAGCACTGCCTTCAGTCAGTCAAACCAGCCTGCTTCCCCATTGCAGCACGAAACTAAAGTCTATGTTGATTATGAAAAAAATAAGATTTTCTGGCCCTTTACCCAACCATTCTGGATTCGGTTAGCAACATCGCCGGCACCCGATGCCCCGTCATATCTGCTAGAGTGTGTTGCTCCCAAAAGTGGCAAGAAAGCGGTACAGAAATATTCCACGCAGGGGATTGAACTGGAGATTACGGGCAGCCAATTTGTACGTTGGTATAACTATGTCACCAAGGATACTCTTCTTTTGGAGTTCTTTGCGGATGGCGAGGCGCCTGCCACTCAGGCTGCTTTCCTTGATGCCCCACGGTATTCGACAAAGAGTACTCAGTATTATGGTATGAATCTGACCGCCACCCTGACACCAACTGACGATTTATCAGGTGTCGCCGCGACTTATTATTCCGTCGATGGTGCTCCGTTTACGGTATATTCTACCGCAATTCCTTTTGGAAAAGAGAAACTCTTTTCATTGCGTTATTATTCCCTGGACAATGTCGGCAACGCCGCAAAACCAAACGAAGTCTTTTTCCAGGTGGATTTATCCCCCCCGTCGACACATCATACAGTCCAGAAAAACAACCTTGGAGATGTTCTTGGTCCCCTTGCACTGATTGAATTGCCCACTGGTGATCTACTCGCTGGTATAAACTCGGTGTTTTATAAATGGGATCAGGAGCCTAAATTTCAGGTCTATCAGAATAAACCCTTGGAAGTCAACCATCTTTCTGATGGCAACCATGCGCTTGTCTACTATGCAAAGGATAATGTCGAGAACAATGAGAAATCTATAACTTATACATTCTATTATGACAATACGCCACCGGTGGGAACACCATCAATCGTCGGCGATGAATGGGTGCAGGAACAAACCCGCTTCATCTCCCTCAAATCACGGGTCAAATTAACAGCCCAAGACAATAAAATCGGCGTCGACCATATCGAATACGCTTTCACTCCGGATAAATTTTTTACTTACGCCGAACCAGTGCCCATGCCGAGTAGCGCCAAAGGTGCTATTGTCTTTTACTATCGATCTTATGATCGGTTAGGAAATCTCAGCAAAGTTACGAACTATCCGCTCATAGTTGATATCGAACCCCCGAAAAGCAAATGTGATTTCAGCGGAACCAAGATCGTTGGTCAGGATATTGTTTGGTGCACGCGCACCACACAGATCATACTCTCCTCCAACGACAACATCTCCGGCTTGAAACAAATCAACTACATATTAGCTGGCAAACCACCAACCACCTACCAACAACCTTTTGCCATCGAGAGCGAAGGGGGATACCTGCTCAACTTTTGGGGGGTCGATCGTGTTAATAACATCGAACCGTTTCAAAAGCAAGTCGTTTATATTGATAACACACCACCGGTTATTCACCATTTCTTCAGTATTCAAGGCTTGGACTCGACAAGGACGGAAAAAGGGGAATACTTGACATATTATCCCAAAGCCGTGCAACTTTTTATAATTTCTTCCGACGCCGCGTCTGGGGTCAATGGTTTATGGTTCAAGGTCGACGAGCAGAAGGAGACGGTATACGCTGATCCGATTGAGTTTAAAATCCCTGGAGAACATTCAGTTGTTATAAGAACTGTCGACAAGGTGATGAACGAAACCTCAAAGGTAATCCGCTTCCTGATTCAAAGCTGAGGTTTTAGGGTGAAAGCGGATGTAAAGTCGAACTAAAGGATTTCGATGTCTTTCGGTCGAATAACGATAAGTGGATTTATCATAGTGATGTTTTTCACATCTAATCCAATTAAAGCCGATAGTCTCGATGTACCGGTCTCGACAACTAGTTGTGCAAAGTTCTATGTCGACGCTGATGGCAGATTTTATGCCGCTGAAGCGCAAAAGCTTTATTTTCATATCTCCGCCTCCCCGGATCCGCGTGATGGATATTACACTCTCCAACCTTTATCAGGGGAAGATTCTGTGGGAGGAGTTCAGTTAGAAGCAGGTGAATATATAATCAAGAAACCTCATCTGGGGACAACTCCCGCCAGTAAACCCTCATTGATAAATCCCGAGGACTTCCGAATAATCATTGATGGAACGCCGCCCGTAGATAAAATTGAATTTTCTGAAGCAAAAAGCTTCATTCACCGCGACACGACTTACTACGGACCTAGTCTGCAACTGACACTATCAGCGAGTGATGATTTGTCAGGAGTCGCTGCGATCGTATTTCAGCGAAACGGCGGGGACTGGCTCACTTATAACGCTCCACTGGCAGGTTTTGCGAAGGACGAGTGGAATGTTATCTCTTATTATTCACTCGATAATGTAGGCAATCGCAACGAGCAGAAAAACGTTTTGTTTTACACCGATGTCAATCCGCCAATCACCCAAATTCTATTTGGCGGAGAGCATGTAGGGAATATTCACCATGACGCTTCCAAGATTGGTCTAGTCAGTATTGATAATCTCTCCGGTTGTAATCAGACATATTATTATATAGATCATAAAAAAACAACAGTATATAAATCGCCAATTGAACTTCTTGCACTGGAGAACGGACCTCATACCTTGATCTATTGGGCGGATGATAATGTTTTTAACGAAGAACAACATCAAGAGTATCGGTTTATAGTCGATAAAAAACCGCCTGAGGTTTCTATATTCTATAAAGGTGACAATTATTGTATGGAAGGAATCACTTTTATTACTCCTCATACAAAACTCGAGTTATCCGCTGTCGATGACTATGCAGGAGTGGCTCAGGTGCTTTGCACGATCGATAATGATTCCTTTTCCTTATATAATCCCCCGATTTCCATAGTTGAAAGCGGACTTCATGATTTCTCCTCCTACGCTGTTGATAGTGTGGGGAATAGATCGGAAATCCTCACCGCACGCTGCTTCCTCGATCAGTCACCACCGGTCTCCAGGCATAAACTAAGTGGATCATATTTCCAGGATAAGGACGTTTACCTTATCAATAGCCGGACGGAGATCGAAATCTCCAGCGCTGACTTGGAATCCGGTGTCCAAAATACATTCTATACCCTTAATGAAAGCGAAGCTAGATTGTACGAGACGGCAATCAGAATTTTGGAAGACGGGTTTTATCATCTCGCATATTACTCAAGTGACCAGCTGAACAATGTAGAAGAGCGGAAAATCATCACCTTGCAAGTGGACAACTCGCCGAAGCGGGTGACTATCCAGCCAAAGAGAGCTGGTGATGAGCGACGCTGGAAGGGGAATCCTGATGGCACAGTAATGGGACCCGCCAATCTTGACTTCTTCCTTCGCATCGCCGCCAGTCCAGAAGACACCGCTCAGTCATGGTTGATTGATCTCAGCCGATTGACTACCGCTTCCGGCAGCCAAGCTGATAGCATCATTCCGCTGCTGTTCCTTGACGAAGGGATCAACCTGATTTCCATGGGTTGGTCCGGGACGCCACGACAGCAGTTTAAAATCCCTATCGACACTCAACCGCCGATCTCACAAATCGTTTATCAGAATGCGAACAGATTCAGCCGTGAAGGAATTACCTATTTCAGCGGTGGACTGACTCTACAATTCAACGCTGAGGATACTAAAAAAGGAATATGTTCAGGATTATGGAAGATTTATTACTCAATCGATGGTTCCGATTACGTTCTGTTCACTCAGCCCTTGTGTTCTTTTGTCCGGGAAAAGCAATATCAAATCGGATTTTATGCTGTTGACAGCGTCGGCAACGAAGAGGGAACCAAGGAAATCCAGTTCACCATAGACCTCTCCGCTCCCGAATCGCAGCACCGGATCGGAGGCTCCTTCTCCGGACAAAACTTAAGTCCTTCATCAGTGATCTCGCTGTCGGCGACCGATAACCTCTCCGGAGTGCAGAACATCTATTACCGTTTTGATGATAACCCTGAACATTCATATTATGGCGAACTCCAGGAATCGATATTAAACGCCTTGCCGGAGGGAACTCACCAACTATACTACTATTCCCTTGACAATGTTGGCAACCGTGAAGAAATAAAGTGTTTTAATTTCAATTTTAGCAAGAAAGCTCCCGACATCACCCTGGTTTTGCAAGGCGATAAGTTTTTCTCCAACTCTCAATGGTATATCTCCTCACGAACCCGCATGGTACTTTCTTCACCAGAACAGATACGGTTTATCAAACAGATTCAGTATAAGTTAGACGATTCAGAGTTTTCAATCTTTAAGACACCTTTATTGGCGCCCGAACGCAGCGGAGCCCATCACTTATACTATCGCTGCCTTGACATTCACGGCAATACCGGTTCCACCCAAAAAGTTGCTCTCTTCCTCGATAAAATCCCACCGGTAACCAAGATTAACTTTGAAGGGATTCAATATAAATCAGATAATCTGCTCTTCCTCAATCCCCAGACGAAAATTTTACTCTTTGCCTCCGACCAGGAATCCGGCGTTAAGGTTGTTCAATATCGAATCAGCGGCGGGCAGATAAAAACTTACACCACACCCATTACAATCTCGACTGAAGGAAAGCATTTAATTCAGTTTCGATCCCTCGATCAAGTTAATAACCAGGAAGAATGGGTTTCTACCTCGGTAATCGTTGATGGAACACCACCAGCTATCGAACTCTCTTTCAGAGAACCGCCAAAATCCGAAAAAGGGGGATACCTCATCGCACCCAATAATCTGATTTATATAAATGCCACCGATGCCCTGACCAAAATTGACCTCCTAACATATTCGCTCAACGGTGAAAAAGATATAATCTATCGGTTTCCACTAACTAATTTTACATCTGACACACGTATGACGCTGGTCATCAGTGCGGTTGATATTATGAAAAATCGTAGTCAAAAAACTATAGAATTACAGGTGCAATAAAATGTATAATTTCAGAAAGATAGACATAAATATAAAAAACTTCATTTATATACTATTATCATTGATTATATCTATTATCCTGATGGCATTTTGTATGATTATAACACCTTTGTACGGTCAGCCGGATATGATAATAAAAAATTATCCAACAGCCGAGAAAGAAGCGGTTTACAATCCTTGCTACGCCATCATTCAGGATTCCCGCGGAATTATTTATTTCGGAAACGGACTTGACATCAAAGAGTTCGATGGGATTTGGTGGTCAAAGGTCCAGGGAGTTTCCCCTCGTCCTACTTTGAGTTTCGCCAAGGATGAGGAAGGAAAAATCTATGTCGGTATGGATCAAGACTTTGGCTACCTAGCTCCGGATCAGTCGGGAAAGATTACATTTTATAGCTTGCAAGAAAAACTTGCCGAGGTGGAACGTCCCCAAGTCGGTAAGATATTCTCCACCACAGTTTCCCCAGAAGGGATTTTCTTTCTTAGCGATCATTACCTCTATCATTATCGAAAAGACACCGTTTATTCCCATTTTTCGACCGATCACTATCTGACCGCGCTCTATACATTTAACCGCTATTTTATTCTGGAACGAGATCGGGGTTTACTGGAATGGATCGATGACCGCTTTCTGCCGGTTCAATATGGTGAATCTATTCGTTCGATGATTATAAAACCTTGGGGTAAAAAACAACTACTTATTATTGAGTTGTATAGTCAACCGCTATTATTCACACCTTTATCATCAGTGGACAGCGGTATTGATATTCAGGGTAGTAATATATTGACTAAAGCATTTTCTTATAGTAGTGATTTTTTTGCTAATAGCAGAATCAATGGTTTTGTTCAACTTTCGGCAAATCTATCTGCCTTTTCCACCGAACGCCGCGGGATTGGAATAGTTGATTCCTCAGGCATTTTGCAGTATGTTATTGATAAGAGTCAGGGAC
>CAZCRQ010000125.1:0-5890 GCA_964501095.1 uncultured bacterium
GTTTTAAGTGGGTAGCTTTAACTAAATAACCGCCAGTTCGTCTTTGCAAGCCCGCCATTAAGATTGCTTCACGTTGTTCGCCATGACTAATCAGGCGGGCGAAGAGATCTGGTTATTAATACTAAGTTTAGAGGTTGCTTCAACGCTAACTTAAGGTGATTGCGACTATAATTAGATCCGATTTTTGATTGGTTCAACGATTTACCTGAAAATGCCCGTGCTTCGCAAAGACATAAGGGCACCCATTGAAAACAGCGAGGAACAATAAAATGAATCCTGTGATTCGTCTTCTTCCCTCATTGCTGGCGGCGGATTTCTCCCGCATCGCCGCTCAGATGAAAGAAGCGTTGCAAGCCGGCGCCTTTGGATTTCACGCTGATGTGATGGATGGGCGGTTCGTCCCCCCAATCACTTTTGGTGCGGATGTGGTGCGGGATTTGATCCTGGAAACCGGCGCTTGGGTCGATGCGCATTTGATGATCTGTAATCCGGAACGACAGATCGCCTCCTTCGCCAAAGCGGGTGTAAAAGCGATTACCATACATGCGGAAACCACTCCTCATCTCCATCATCTTCTCACGATGGTTAAAGAAACCGGCTGCGAAGCGGGCGTGGCGCTAAATCCGGCGACCCCGGTCACTGAAACGTTACGCTATATTCTACCATTATTGGATCGTGTTCTCGTGATGACTGTCAATCCTGGCTGGGGGGGACAAGATTTGATTGAAGAGGCGCTGGAAAAAGTCCATAAAGTTCGACGCATTCTTGATGCCAGTGGTTCCAAAGCGCAAATCCAAGTCGATGGTGGAGTAAATATGAATCATGTAGAAAAGATTGTTCGTTTGGGAGCTACAGAACTCGTTGCCGGAACCGCTGTATTTAAAAGTGACATTGCCGAAAATGTGAAAAAATTACTCGATATTGCTCATAAAATAAATCGAATTATTTAACCTTCTCAATAACCAAATACCCGGGATTCCTGGGCATTTGTTATATAGTGTCTGACCGAAAACATATCTTTCCGCTACCCAGATATTGCAAAATAGGCGCGATTTGACGAACCGCGCCTACTTGCTTTACGAATCTATTTGTGTTTATTCGTGTCTATTCGTGGTCAAAAGCCAAGCGAGAATTAGTACATCCCGCCGCCCATGCCGCCGCCGGGCATTGGGGGAGTAGGTGGACGCTCTTCTTTCGCTTCGTAAATCACAGCTTCCGTCATCACCAGCACGCTGGCGACCGAGGAAGCATTTTCCAAGGCAATGCGTGTAACCTTTGTCGGATCGATGATGCCGGCTTTCATCAGGTTCTTGTATTCACCGGTCATGGCATCGAAACCGAAGTCATCCTTGCCTTCCCGTACTTTCTGAGCGACTACAGCGCCTTCTACACCGGAGTTCTGTGCGATCATTCGCAACGGTTCCTCGATGGCGCGCAGGACAATCTGACGACCGACATCCTCATCGCCCTCCAGCTTCATCTTTTCCACCGCTTCCAGACAACGGATAAAGGCGACTCCGCCGCCGGGGACAACACCTTCTTCAACCGCAGCGCGGGTGGCATGAAGCGCATCCTCGACACGGGCTTTCTTCTCCTTCATCTCGACTTCGGTCGCTGCGCCGATATGGAGTACTGCGACTCCACCCGCCAGCTTCGCCAAACGCTCCTGCAGCTTCTCGCGGTCGTAATCGGAGGTGGTGTTCTCAATCTGCTTCTTGATCTGCTCGATTCGTCCCTTGATCTCCTGTGGCTTGCCGGAACCTTCAACAATGGTCGTATTGTCCTTATCGATGACAACACGCTTTGCCTTCCCAAGGTCTCCCATCTGGGTGTTTTCCAGCTTGATGCCGACTTCTTCGCTGATCACACGTCCGCCGGTGAGAACCGCAATGTCTTCCAACATCGCCTTACGCCGGTCTCCGAATCCGGGAGCCTTCACCGCGGCGATCTTCAAGGTTCCACGAAGCTTGTTGACCACGATAGTCGCCAGCGCTTCTCCTTCGACATCCTCCGCCACGATCAGCAGACTCTTGCCCATTTGCGCCACTTTTTCCAAAATCGGAAGCAGGTCCTTCATCACGGTGATTTTCTTGTCGTAAATCAAGATCATCGGATCTTCAAGCACCGCTTCCATCGCTTCGGAATCGGTGACAAAATAAGGTGAAATATATCCGCGATCGAACTGCATGCCCTCGACCACATCCAGCGTGGTTTCAATGGACTTGGCTTCCTCAACGGTAATCACACCGTCGTTCCCGACTTTATCCATCGCATCGGCGATCAATTTGCCGATCTCTTGATCGTTATTTGCCGAGATGGCTCCCACCTGTGCGATGAGTTCCTTACTGCTGCCGACTTGAGTGCTCAATTTTTTCAATTTTTCCACCACTGCCGTGACCGCTTTGTCGATGCCGCGCTTGAGCAATAGTGGATTTGCCCCGGCGACAACGTTACGCAGCCCCTCCGTAAGAATCGCTTGAGCGAGAACGGTAGCGGTGGTGGTGCCGTCACCGGCGATGTCCGAGGTCTTACTCGCCACTTCACGCACCATCTGAGCGCCTATATTCTCCACCGGATCTTCCAATTCAATTTCCTTCGCTACCGTCACCCCATCCTTCGTGACTGTCGGAGCGCCGAATTTCTTGTCGATCACTACATTACGCCCACGGGGACCAAGCGTCACCTTGACCGCTTGAGCCAACAAGTCCACCCCTCGTTTCATCCCATTGCGGGCGTCAAGATCAAATTTAATTACCTTATGCGCCATGAATCTCTTCCTTTCACTCTTCAATTACACCCAGAATGTCACTACGGTTCACCAAGAGATACTCTTCATCATCGATTTTCACCTCGGTGCCGCCGTACTTCGCAAACAAGACCTTGTCGCCGACTTTCACCAGGCTGGAAAGCGGTTTACGATCAAGATCCTTGTTCACCACATCATCACCCACTGCAATGATTTTCCCGATCTGAGGACGCTCTTTAGTCGCGGTATCTGGAATGATGATCCCACCGACTTTGCGCTCCTCTTCCTCGATCGGTTTTAATAATACTCGTTCATCGATCGGACGAACCTTCATCGGATATCTCCTTCTTGAGACCAATTTCATTGGTCAGGTTTAACTTGTGCGAATAATTACGCAGAAATCAATTTTATCGGTTTGAATTAGGATTCGAATTTAATTTCATCCTAAGTCCGGGAATAATAATCATTTAACTCGTCTTAATTAGCACTCTCATCCTCAGAGTGCTAACGGCGAGAACATAAATTCCCAAATCATAGATGTCAACTCCCTTCTCGACATCAGGTTCCCATGGAGAACTCTCCGAACTCTCAACATTTTTCTAACATATTGAAATTTCTGGAATCCCGCTTTCCAGACTTTCTAAGAATATCTATGAAGATCGTAAAGATGGGTGCCCTGCACTACTTGTTGTGCAGGGTAATCATGATTCCAAAAACGTAACTCATTGTATTTCAGGTGAATAACTATCTATTCAGGTTTCCTGCACAACAAGTAGTGCAGGGCACCCTTTTTGATAACCGTGAGAGTATTCTCGGACAGCCTGGTTTACCGGAATAACGTCTCGGCGATTGCTCAGTTATCTTCCGGATCTTCATTGAGCAGTTGAACTCTCCAGGATCATCTCCTACATTTACCAGTTAATCCAATAAAAGAAAAACCATCACCAGGAGGTCAGAGTGAGACAAAAAACGTTGGATCTAAAGGTGTATTTCATTTACAGGATTCTCATCTTGATGCTGTTGCCGACATGTGCTGTTCTCGTTGCGGCATCTCCACAAACCGAGCTTCCTCCGGGGGATCGTACACCGCCGACTGTCGTGGATCTGGTGCGCGAGGCAGGAACTGCCGATGATTTCAAGGATGCCGATTACGTCATCGTCCTCGATCATACGATCAACCATTTCCGGAATCTGGGTGTAACTTATGTCAATGATCATGTCATTTATAAAGCAATCAATGACAAGGGATGTACACAGCTTTCGGTGCTGAGGTGGGAATTCGATCCGCAAAGCCAATACATCGAAGTCCGTGAGGTGAATATTGTCCGTGGCGAAGAGATCATACCGGTAGATGTGAGCGCAGTGAAGGAACTGCCCGCTCCGCAAAGCGGCATTTACTGGAACAATCGTTTCAAAGTGATTCAACTGCCGCGTTTGCAGGTGAATGACGGCATCGAAGTCCGCACTTTCCGTAAAGGATTCACCTATGCGCTGTTGGAAGAGGGCATAGCATCGGGAGCAGGTGGTTCGGAAGCGCCCGATGACCAGAATTTCATCCCCCCGATGCCGGATGAGTATTTCGACATCGTCCTTTTCGCTGGTGGCATACCGATCATTGAGAAGAGATATGTGCTGATGCTGCCGCCGCACAAACGTTTGCATTCAAAAGTATATAACGGTGCGTTGTTCAGCAGCACTACTTACACCGCCGACAGCACAGTTTTCACTTGGTGGAGGAAAGATATCCCGGTTTGGAAGAGTGAAACGCGCAGCCCCGGGGAGAGCGACAACATGCCGAAAGTGGTCATGGCGACAGTGGAGAGCTGGGAAGCGAAAAGCCGCTGGTTCTTCGATGTCAATGATGTGAAAAATCAGCAATTTGCCTATTCACCGGAAATCGAAGCTAAAGTGAATGAAATACTTACCAAATCCGGTGTAATGGATAAAAATGAACAGGCGAAAGCCGAGGCACTCATTCATTGGGTAGCGCAGAACATTCGTTACAGCGGTCAGACGATGGGCAAGGGTGAAGGCTTCACCATTCATTCTGGGACAATGATCTTCGAGCAGCGCAGCGGGGTTTGCAAGGATATCGCCGGAATGCTGATTACCATGATGCGCGCCGCGAAACTTGATTCATACGCTGCCATGACCATGGCGGGCAGCCGTATCGAAACTGTCCCCGCCGATCAGTTCAACCATTGTGTTGTCGCTTTGAAACTTGATGACGGCACCTATCAGATGTATGATCCGACTTGGGTGCCGTATAACAATGATATCTGGTCAAAATTGGAGACCGAGCAGCAGTACTTGATCGGCTCCCCTCAGGGTGAACCGTTACGGACAATCCCATATAGTCCGCCGGAAGAATCCCCCCTCACCATCACCCATAAGGCGAAAATTCTGGAGAACGGCGCCCTCGAAGGCGTATTCTTACTAAAAGGGAAGGGAGCCTTGGATTCCCGCCTCCGCCGCTTCCTGACCGGCAACCGTTACCCAGAACTCGGAGATTACATCGCCAGTATGCTGCACCCGATCAGCGATCGGATCGAAAAAGTCACCTTCGAGCATCTGAAAGGTGATGATTTTAGCGATTTTATGTGGTTTAAAATCAATTATCGCGTTCCGGATTATGCCCAAATGATCGACGGTGGTCTGGAGTTCAAGAGTCCGATGATGCAGATTACCAAAAATCATCTGTTGCTATTCCGTGCCGGTGCTACTGACTGGACAGAGGAACGGCAAAACGATGTTTTCCTCTATTATACGCAACTCCTGGAGGGTACAGAAACGATTCAGTTGCCGAAAAATTACAACCTCCCCGAACCCCCGAAGAGCGAAGAAATCGATGAGACTTACGCCTCTTTCAAAGGCAGCAGCGAGATGAATAAGAGCGATCTAATCGTGCACCAGCGAACAGAAGTCAAACGCCGCCAGATTCCTCCGGATGGTTATCCCGGCTTCAAGAAATCCCTCGATGAGATGAAAAAGTACGCTGATACTGTCTTCCGTGCTGAAAAAGGAGGTGCGAAATGAGTATCTTCATCAATCCTCGGACACCACGGGCGGGACGCCCGTGCTACTCTCGGGCGGGACGCCCGTGCTACTCTCGGACGGGACGCCCGTGCTACTCTCGGACGGGAC
>CAZCRQ010000125.1:5990-8042 GCA_964501095.1 uncultured bacterium
CTCTCGCATAATCTTCGCTTTGTTATTCGCGGCAATGTTTTCAATCACCGCGATAGTTCCATTCGCATTGCAGGCAGCTCAACCGTCCATCGCTAAGGAATTGGATGTTGAGCAGCTTTACAGCCTGGCGAAACAGAAATATGATCTGAATTTTGAAGATGCGATTTACCTTTTCAACAGTCGTCAGGAGCAGTGGCTTCCCGATGGACGTTTGAAGACCATGGTGCATCAGATCATCTGGATCAACGGCGACGACGCCCAGGATCACTTTGGCGACAACCGTGTTGCCTATGACAAGGCGCACCGTGACCTGACCGTGATGGCTGTACGCACCTGGCGTCTGGGACGCGACAATCCTCCTGACAAATGGTGGGAGCACACTGGGACCGCAATCGTTGAAACCACGCCCTTTGCGCTCGCTTCTGCACCAGATTATTCCGGGGTGCGTGAAACAATGTTGCTGGTGAATGGCATCGAGCTGCCCTGTGTGGTGGAGATAGCCTATATCATCGAAGATCGTGAACCATTCCGCAAAGGCGCTGAAGGACAATGGCTGTTTTCCAGTCGCGAACCGACACTCTGGTCCTGGTTTAAACTGGGGGTTCCACTCGGGCAGAAACCGAATTATTTCGCTTCCGAGGGAGTTCCCACGCCGGAGAAAACCACTCATCGTGAACAGGGAATCGACATTTATACCTGGAAGATGGAAGATGTCGCTCGACTAGGGAATCCCCATACCCCCGACCCGGCATTGTACTCTCCTCAACTCACCTGGTCGACCTGGCAGTCCTGGGAATCCTTCGGCAATTATCTGAAAAGTGACTTTGAAAAGGCGATGAAATTGGATGATGTTTTGCGTGACAGCGTTTCCACACTGATTAAAGATGCCAACACCCTGATGGACAAAGCTCTGAACATCGCCAATTTTGTCAATCGCAAAACCCGCTCGGTTCACTACGATGAAAACTACTGGTGGACAGAGCTTCGTCCGGCGCAGCAGACATATCTCACTGCTTATGGTCATGGTCTCGATCGCGCGGCACTGGCAGCGGCGATGCTCAAAGAAGCCGGTTTTGCCGTTTGGCTCTGCTATTTCAGCGATGACTTGGCTAATATCGATCACGGCATCCCCACACTGGCTGGTATGTCCGGGGCGAAAATCTGGATCAGCGGGAATAATCTCGAAGCGTTCTATGATCCTGCCAATGACAAGGTAGCAATGGGATTCGCTCCAATCTATGGTAAGACTGTCTGGCTTCCCGGCAGCGAGGGGCATCCCTCGGTGCGTTACTGCGGCGAGGGAGAAACCAGTGTGCTCGATCTCCGTTTCAATCTGAATTACTGCCCTGAGGAGAAGCAATTTTTCGGCAGCGGATTTTATCGTGCCGACGGTGGCTTCTGCTCCTACCACAAGATGATCGGTAACGCCGACAAAGCCAAATCGCAACTGAAAACCATCGCCTCCGGGGTTATTGCAAACGCCGAAGTGACCGAATACAACCCCTTCGTCTTCGACCCGATTTCGACAACCGTCAGTTTCACTCTGAAAGCCATGGCAAAGGATGTTGACGCTTTCGGACGTCTCCCTCTGACTCTCGGCGATCCCGCTGACGGTGTGTTCGAGATGCTCCCGGGTAATGTCCACCTTTACCAAGAACATCGCACCTCACCTGTGATCCTCTGGGGTAAGATGGAGCAGCGTGTCGAACTACGACTGAACCTGGAGAAACTGGAGACTGTCTACCTCCCGGAATCTTTTACACTCGAGAACAGCGCTGGAGTATTCAGCTTGACGAAAAACATCGATGGCGAACACTTGACTCTGACACGGACTCTAAGCCTGAATAAATCCTGGTACGATGCTGAGGACTGGAAAGATTTGCGGGCGTTACTGTTGGCAGAAAAGCATGAGAAAAATCGGGATTTGTATTTTAAATGAAAACATATTAACCACAAAGGCACAAAAACCATTCACTTTACCGTTTTGCTGATTGGGTATTTTTGAGCCTTTGTGGTGAGATGTGTTTTTGCCTGGGTTTCTTGTTAGCTTAA
>CAZCRQ010000126.1:0-7956 GCA_964501095.1 uncultured bacterium
CGAGGACGGCTGACGGCACTCTAATAAAATGGTGGTGTCAGCCGTCCTCGGCTGATACTTAAGATCTTTGTTTTCCGTCAGCCGAGGACGGCTGACGGCACTAGAGTCGTCCTCGGCTGACACTTAAGATCTTTGTTTTCCGTCAGCCGAGGACGGCTGACGGCACTCTACTATTCAAAAACGGTATCTGTCCCAGTTTCAGAGAAACAATACATTTCCAATAAGCACAACACTTCATAATAATATAATTTTAATAAATCTGCACAACAAGTAGCAGGACATCCTTTTTTGATAACCATGAGAGTATTTTCAGACAGCCTGGATCGTGGGAATAATGACATCATCAATTAAATTTGAAGAAACACAAAAAACCCGGTGCTTTGACCGGGTTTTAATTACTACCATGGTTTATTCGTTCAATTGAAACATTCAAGCTTTGACGATTACCGGATTGTCCTCTTCCTGGACAGGGCAGACCTCTACACATTGAGGCGAATCAAAATGGCCCTCACATTCAACGCACAGGTCTGGGTCAATCACGAAAATTTCATCACCTTCGGAAATGGCTTCAACAGGACATTCCGGTTCACAGGCGCCACAGTTGATACAGGTTTCAAGAATCTTCATCGCCATGAAATTAATCCTCCACGTAAGTCAGGTTTATCGCTTAATGGATTGCTACGGTTAAAGTTTGTACTGAATTTTCACAAGTAAAATAACGACCTTCGAGCAATAAAGCAAATAATCAGAGATCCCTAAATTTCCATGATCTCTCGTTCTTTTTCTTCCATGATCTCGTCGATTTTTTTCACATGGTCATCGGTCATCTCTTGGATCTCCTCGAGAACACGATACATTTCATCTTCAGGAATTTGTCCATCCTTTTGATTTTGCTTGACTTGCTCGTTGGCTTGACGTCGAATTTGACGTATTGCAGTACGGCTTTCCTCTGCATACTTGTGGACAAGTTTCACCAGTTCCCGTCGACGCTCCTCGGTCAACACCGGTATCGAGACTCTCACGACCATACCGTCATTAACTGGATTCAATCCCAGATTTGCGGTGAGAATCGCTTTCTCGATCGCTGGGATCGCATTTTTATCATAAGGTTGGATCACGATCAGGCGCGCTTCCGGAGTGAGCAAATTTGCACATTGCTTTAATCCCATTTCCGTGCCGTACAGGTTGACTTTGATTCCATCCAGCAAACCCACCGACGCTTTTCCGCTCCGCACCCGAATCAATTGTTCACGAAATGCTTGAACCGATTTTTCCATTCGGTCCTCAGAGTCCAGCATGATATCATCAATGTCCATCAGCACCCTCAGATTTTAGGTTCCGTCATTCCCTGATCCGCCAAGCATCTTTTTAATGACTATCTGGGTGAGGTTGCAAGCGGACGGAGACCTAACCGGGAATCGTCCTACCCAGAGCTTCGCAAACCGAAAAATATACGACTATCGACTGAATGTTTGTCAAGGGATTCAAGGATCATTAAGCAATTGAAATTTCTCCGTCATGTCTCCGCTTGGTTAAAGACATGAGGGAACTAACTAAGTGATTCCAGGATCATCAGGGATTATTTGTGGGAACAGACGAGGCTGCCGACATTCTCCCCGCGGATTGCCCGCAGCAGGTTACCTGGAACATTCATGTTAAATACCCGGATGGGAATTTGGTTATCCTGGCAGAAGGTAACCGCGGTGATATCAAGTACACGAAGTTTTTTTTGGATCGCTTCGGTGTAAGTGATACGTGGGAAAAACACGGCATCCGAATTTTTCTCCGGATCTTTATCATATACACCGTCCACCCGGGTGGCTTTTAAGATAATTTCTGCTTTGATTTCACTGGCGCGCAAAGCCGCGGCGGTGTCGGTGGTGAGATAAGGATTGCCGGTTCCCGCGGCGAAGATGACAATCCGCCCCTTCTCCAAGTGACGTATTGCCCGGCGAAAGATATATGGTTCGGCAATTTCGTTGATTTCAATGGCTGAGAGCACCCGTGTCCATACACCGTGGCTTTCGAGGACATTCTGCAGAGCAATAGCGTTGATTACTGTCGCCAGCATCCCCATGTGATCCGCTGGCACACGATCCAGCCCGCGTCCCACCCCTTGGAGACCACGATAGATGTTGCCGCCTCCCACCACAATCCCAAGCTGGACGCCGAGGTCGGTCGCTTCCTTCAATTCGATGCTCAATTGAGTCAGAACATTCTCATCGAGCCCATATTTCTGGGGTCCGGCAAGTGATTCTCCGGATAATTTCAGAAGTAGGCGACGATAAACGGGTTTACTCACGGCTGCTCCCGGTTTTTAACAATAGTTTTCATCAGCGGCTTGATTTACACTACGACTTCGTTGCCAGATGACCTAAAATTATCGTATCATAGAACCATATACAAGCAGCGTCTCTTTCACGAGGTTTAATTTTTCTCCCCGCGGAAATTACTTAATCGTTGGCGAGCCAAAGAATAGCATTTTTTAAAAGTGGAATGTTCAATGAATTCGAACCGAATCGCGATCTACCCAGGGACATTCGATCCTATCACCAATGGTCACCTGGACATAATTCAACGTGCTACGCAATTATTTGACCGTGTCATCGTGGCTATTGCCCTGAATCCAGAGAAAACTCCTCTCTTTTCCATTGAAGAGCGACGTGAGATGATCGAAGAAGCGGTGGATGGGATGGAGAGGGTGGTGGTTGATATTCTGGAAGGTCTGGCGGTTGAGGGGGCTGCCAAACATCACGCCATGGCGTTGATTCGCGGTCTGCGTGCTGTCAGTGATTTTGAATTTGAGTTTCAAATGGCATTGATGAACCGTCACCTTGTCCCGAACCTTCATACTGTTTACCTGATGCCGAAGGAAGAATACACCTATCTCAACAGCACCATCATTAAAGGGGTTGCGCGTCATGGCGGCAATATCCACCGTTTTGTTCCCCAAGGGGTGGAAGCCAGGTTGTTTGAAAAATTCGGCATAAAACGGTGAACGGCTTTTTCTAAAGTCGCTTATCATTTTAAAGGTGATAATAATGGTTTAGTTTACCCTGTTTCTATGTGAAATAACTATTCTGAACGAAGTGAAGAATCTATGTTTTCGTGCTTCGTTGGAAAATCAAGCGATATGAACATTAGATAAGTTTATAAAAAACAGAGATTATTCACTTCATTTGAATGACTCATCGTATTATAACTTTACATGCCAGCACAGGTAGCAAATTATGGAACACTCTGGAAGATACTTGTTGTTTTTATGAATATTTCTCGCTATATATAAATGATTCCCCACTTTCTGGAATCGACTACCGCCGTCGAACTGGCAAGATAGAGAAGTATTGGAGAAAAGATGAAGATAATATACGATCCTGAAGTAGATATTTTAAGCATTGTTTTTAGTAATGCATTGGTTTAAGAGAGCGATGAAGATAAACCAGGTGTAATCATCGACTACGATATAGATGGTAATATTGTAGGTTTTGAGATTCTGGATGCCTCTAAACGAATACCAAATCCTTTATCGGTGGAATTGGCGGTAGATATAGAACGATTTCTACGTATCCCGGAAAAACACTGAAAACATACAAAGCACCAAATCACAAAAATAGCTAAAGGGATGGTTTTTAAGCCTTTATGGTGAGAAGGAATAAATCCAATGACAGTATCATTACCTGCTCTTCCTTACGCCCCTGAGGCGTTGGAACCTTTTTACGACCAGGAGACCGTGGTGCTCCATCATGACAAGCATCATGCTGGTTATGTGAATGGATTTAATGCCGCCATGGAAAAGTTAGCTGCGGCAAGAGCCAGTGGAGACATGGCTGCCGTCAAAGCACTCGCAAAAGAAATCGCCTTTCACGGCAGCGGTCATCTGCTTCATTCGATTTTCTGGACAAATATGAAACCAAATGGCGGAGGGGAACCGACTAGAGCCTTGCTGGAGCAAATCAGGCAGGATTTCGGCGGTTTGGAGGCGTTTAAAAAACAGTTTCTCGCCGCCAGCAATGCTGTGGAGGGCAGCGGCTGGGGAATCCTCGGGTGGCATCCGGAGCTGGGAAAACTGATCATTGTCCAAGCCGAGATTCATCAGAACCTGACGATTCAGGGTTTGAGACCGCTTTTGGTTTGTGATGTCTGGGAGCACGCTTATTATTTAAAATACAAGAATGCCCGTCCGGAGTGGACTGCTGCCTTCTTGAATCATCTGGTTAACTGGGACAACGTCTCTCAGAGGTTCAGGGAAGCGAAGAAATAAGAAATTCTTAGTCTACCATAAAACTGAGAATCTGCCTTCTCATTCCACGCTCTCCCTTCAGGCTGTCCGAGAATGGACGATTCGGGATCCAATATCCAGAGCACGCTTCAGCGTACTTGGGGTGTGCTTTAGCTTAATGAATAATCAATCTCAAATGTCTGACAAGCCGTGTTGAAGGGTGGACTCTGAACTCTGTTGCAAAACGAAAATGAATATATTAGATTAGCCGCTGATTGAAAAAAACCGGGCGCTGCTTTCCAAAGAAGCTTAGTCGCCATCCGGTTGATTACTAACTGCGTAAGGGAGGTACCATGCATTACCGGTGGGAGACCGGAATGATCGCATGGGTTTTGCACCGCGTTACAGGTCTCGCGTTAATCTTCTATGTCAGCCTGCATATCTGGGTTGTCGCCAGTCTCCAAATAGGAGCGGTTACTTTTCAGAACACGATGAAATTTGTTCAGGCGCCATTGTTCCGTTTCCTGGAAGTTGGTCTTCTTTTTTGCGTAATCTATCATGCTTTGAATGGTTTACGTTTGATCGCAATCGACTTTTTAGGCGCCACTGAAAAGCATATCGCGCTATTTTATATATTGGTTGGCATTGGAATAATTTTCTGGATCTGGGGCGGATCAACCATGGTCGCCCATGCAATCCATGATCTTCAGCATGGTGTGGCATTTTTCCCTTTTTAAATTCTAATTTGGCTTTCACCCTATGATGTTTAAATCGCATCAGGTTCAAATTCAGTTGGGGAGGATTCATTGAAGCTGAAACAGTCTGGTACCGGATCGGGAGGCGCTTTCGCCTGGTTTTTCCAGCGTATCACCGGCTTGATCCTCGTTCTGACCTTACTTCTCCATTACCTCTTCCTGCATTTTTTTAACCACGGGATAGTCACCTATCAGGAGGTCGCCGCACGTCTGGCAACTCCTTTCTGGAAAACCGTCGACTTACTCTTTTTAGTAAGCGTGATATACCATGCCGTGCAGGGAATTTTAATGGTTATCCATGATTATGTACATCATCCAGGAATACGCATAACACTAATCGGATTAACCTGGTTTTTAGGAATTGTTCTCCTTATCACGGGAACAACAACAATCATCAACTTTCGACTGTAATTATGCCGCAAAAGGTGTTTATATGATTCACCGTCACGATGTGATCATTGTAGGTGCGGGACTTGCGGGAGCGAGAGCCGCCGTGGAGATTGGGCAGGTTGCAGATGTTGCAGTTCTCTCCAAAGTATATCCCAGTCGTTCTCATTCCGGAGCGGCGCAAGGTGGTATTGCTGCAACCCTGGCAAACAGTTCAAAAACCGACCGTTGGGAATTTCACATGTTCGACACGGTCAAAGGCTCGGATTACCTTGGCGATCAGGATGCCATCGAGTTGATGGTGCGGGAAGCGCCGGAGACAGTGATTGAGATGGAACACTGGGGTTGCCCGTTCAGCCGCACGGAGGAAGGAAAGATTGCCCAGCGCAAATTCGGCGGACATACTCTGGATTTCGGCAAGGAGCCAGCGTTGCGTGCCTGCTATAGCGCTGACTTCACCGGACATGTCCTGCTGCATACCTTGTTCGAGCAATGTTTGAAACATCAGGTAAATTTTTACAGTGAATTTCAGGCTTTAAGTTTAATCTTTCGCGATAATCGGGCAATTGGCATCGTTGCCTGGGATACGGTAAACGGCGGATTGCACACATTCTACGGTCGCGCGGTAATGTTCGGCACCGGCGGGTATGGCAGAGCTTTTAAAATCACTTCCAACGCCCACGCCAATACCGGCGATGGATTGGTGCTCGTCTCTCGAGCCGGCTTACCATTACAGGACATGGAATTTGTGCAGTTTCACCCGACCGGACTTTGGAAAAGCGGGATTCTCGTGACCGAAGGAGCGCGTGGCGAAGGCGGACACCTGAAGAACCGCGACGGCCGACGTTTCATGGAGGACTACGCACCGACGTTGATGGAGCTGGCGCCACGTGACATGGTCTCCCGTTCGATGCAAACTGAAATTGACGAAGGTCGTGGGATCGATGGCAAAGATTATATTTACCTCGATGTATCTCACATTGGAGCCGCCAAACTGCACGAACGTCTCCCCCAGATCACTGAATTGGCAATGAACTTCGCCGGAGTCGACCCGACCAAAGAGCCAATCCCGATCCAACCGACCGCCCATTATTCGATGGGTGGGATTCCGGCGAATGCGAACTGTCGGGTAGCATACGATGAGAATCGCCACGAAACTATCGGGTTTTACGCTGCCGGGGAGTGCTCCTGCATCAGCGTCCACGGCGCCAACCGATTGGGCACCAATTCGCTCCTGGAGGCGCTCCTCTTCGGACGTCGAGCGGGAAAACAAATCATCGAAGACCTGCCTCATCTCGATTTCGCTCCCCTCCCTGACGATCATGAGGAGGCTGCGCGTGAGGAAGTGGAACGGTTATTCAAAGCCGACGGTACAGAGCGTGTCGGGGCAATCCGTGCTGAGTTGCAAGAGTCGATGATGCAAGATTGCGGAGTTTTCCGTACTCGTCAGCAGTTGGAAAAACAGAGAACAAGATTAAAAGAACTCGCTGAGCGCTATACAAAGATTAAAATCGATGATAAAAATCAGCGATTTAACACTGAATTGATTGAAGCGATAGAATTGGGGCATTTATTGGAATTCAGCGGAGCAATTGTGGAAGGTGCGCGGCAACGCGAAGAGAGCCGTGGTGGACATTACCGCAAAGACTTTCCCAAACGCGATGACAAGAAGTTCCTCAAACACACTTTAGCCTGGCGTCAAGAAGATGGTGAGTGGAAAATTTCCTTCAATAAACCTGTAATTCTGAAAGGAATTACTCACCCCGGTTTCGAACCCATGGAACGAAAGTATTAACGGAGAATAGATATGCCGGTTCGCAAATTCAAGATTTTTCGATATAATCCTGAAACGGATAAGAAACCACATTATGACAACTATGAAATCGATTGTGAATCTAGTTGGACTATTCTCGATTCTTTGAATGAGATCAAGTGGCTGCATGACGGAAGTCTGACTTACCGTAGAAGTTGCCGTCATGGAATCTGCGGTTCCTGCGCGATGCAGATCAATGGTTTGAACGGACTGGCTTGTGAGTTACAGATTTCACGTTACCGCAAAGATCCGGTAGTGGTCGATCCCCTGCCCGGTTTTGTAGTTTTAAAAGACCTGGCGGTCAACATGGAGCCCTTTTACTCTTCACTGAGAAGGATCAAACCCTGGCTGATAAATGATGATCCTCCGCCGGCGCGGGAACGTATCCAGTCGCCGGAAGAATTTGCCTTGATGGCTAATTCGATCGGCTGTATCCTGTGCGCCGCCTGCACCAGCAGTTGCCCCAGTTTTTGGAATGACAAGGACTACCTCGGACCGGCTGCCTTGCTTAAAGCATTTCGTTATTCTTTTGACACACGTGACCAAGGATTGGCTCATCGTATTGACATGCTCGACAACAAGCACGGACTCTGGCGCTGCCATAAAATAACCAATTGTTTCCACGCCTGCCCAAAAAAATTGAACCCGACTGAAGCGATCAGTAAACTACAAAAGAAAGTCGTTTCGGAGAAATGGTAGACGAAAAACTGACATTTTAGAAACCAAAGGTATTATTAATCCCCAATCCAGCGACAAATTATTATAAGGCTCTTTGAAAATCG
>CAZCRQ010000127.1:0-7956 GCA_964501095.1 uncultured bacterium
TATTTGGAAAATGGGAGGTTCATCGGCTGGGTTCTCGTTTTATTAGGATTTAGGCTTTGGACTTTGTGTTTTTTCTTATAATCAATAAACTAATTAATAATTCCTACTTGTAAACAAATTCTTAAAATTCCCCAGGCGGCAATCCGATGCCCTTGAGGATTCCAGTGAGGATCATCTTCAAAACATAGTGGGAATGTATCCGCATGTTCAAAGTCCGGCAGAAGTGTATAAAGCGGATAATCGACTTCAGTCTTTAAGGAATCGAAATAAACGAAGGGTTCTTTCACATAAGGTCCAAGAGGTCGATATTCCTTCGCTTCCCAATTCAGCGGCGATTCACGGTCAGTATACTGATAGTTACGAGGCAAAACAACCGTGATAAATTTTGCCTTTAACGAATCACGACAGAATGAGTGAATACTCTCCAGGTTTTTTTCCAGTTCCTTGGTGAAGGGACGTGTTTTTGCCAGGGGACGATTGGTGATGAAGAAAAGTTCTGGAGGGAGCTTGAAAACTTGTTGATAGAGGTCATAAATCGGTTCCATTACGGATAGAGATTTCATAACCCATTTGAAAGTAAAAAAAATACCGGGAACAATTCGGGTTAATCGGTAAATGCCAGGTTTCCCAAGATAGAGCGAGTACATCAAATCATCGTGAAAATCGGTCAGATCCAGGCAGTAGACGACAACATCCGGTTTGTACTTCTCCCCAATGTCTCGCAAAAGCCGATTGGATAGCAGCGGTGACGATCCTTCCCAGCCGAAGTTCACCGCTTTCAGGTTCAATTCTGGCTTTCTTTCCCGGACTATACGTTCAAACTGAAAGGGAAAAGCCTCCCCTGGCGCTACATCCCAACCAAAAGTGTATGAATCGCCGAGGAAGATGATGACAAGATCATCAGTCTGGTAATAATTCGATCTGGGAGAGCGGATGCCATCTTCATTGATATCAAGTCCATTCGGAGCCAGGCGGTGATCTATATCTTTCAAAAACGCCATTTGTAGAGGAAACAATTTTCGTGAGATGGTCTCGAGTAGGATTAGGCAGCAGAGGATTGACAACAGGAGAATTCCGAACGAAATAATCAGATTTTTATATTTAGGTTTTGGGCTCTCTGGCATAAGCACAATAGTATCTCAGGTTGAATTGGAAGTCAATAATGATGAAGCAGTGGGAAGCAATAAAGCAGGTTGACACTTAAGTCTGTGTTTCAGAGAGTGAAGATAAAACGATCCGACTCTCATCTCTGCCTCTGCCAGTTGCCGGAAAGAGGGAAATTTTATATCCGCAGCGCTTGATTATAGCAATCATCAATCGTATTATTGCGCTTTAACCGTGCTTTTCACCAGTGAGGTCAGCCATCTTTGGCTGATATACCATCAAGAAATCAAGTCAACCGTCACGAGGCGAATCCCATACAGCCTCAAAACACTCTAGGAGGAGTTTAAGATGAAGAAATTGTTTTTAGTATCTTTATCGCTGTTATTGATCGCGTCATTTGTCTGGGCGACCGAGACCAGAGTCCTTACCCTTGGCAATGCGAATCACTATGTCAAGGACGATTATAACATCTTCATTTTCCCCTCTGCCATCAATTCCTATAAGTCGATGGTGGTCGGTGAAGTTGATCCGAACGGTTTCTACCGTTTCGGTGTGCATTATGACGTTGGAGAAGAAAATGGCGTCATCGGTATGTATTTCGACCAAACCGAATATGCGTTGGAAGGTTTCATGCCGAACGTCGATGGAAATGGCATTGTTGAGGAGAGATTAAACCTCTTCTATGGTCGTCCATTGATGGACTATCTCATCGGTTTGAATTTGACAATCAACCGGGAATCAAAACTGGTTGACGGCAATCCCAATGACAAAAGTGAGGAATCCAACACCGGAATCGGGATCAGACTTGGCATGAGCATGGTGGAAAATCTTGATCTTTCTCTCAGCTACATGACCAAATCGTTTGTTAATAAGGATAACGCCGGCGATGACATTACCAAGCCGGAATCGAATATGGAGATCGATTTAATGGCTGGTTACCGGTATCAGTTAAATGATGAAGTGTGGTTGGTGCCCCATGCTCTGTTCGGTATTGGTTCGATGGGCTACTCCATTCCCAACGGCAATAAAGAAACGTGGAGTAGCACTACCTTCGATCTAGGATGCGGTGTCAATATCAATCCCGATGAAAACATCCTTCTCCTCTTTGACTTCGGTTTCTATCGGGAAGGAATCACACATAAAACTGAACCTCCAGCAGGATCAAGCGTAGAGGAAAAAGAGAGCGAACTTCGTCTGCCCTATTTCCGCGCCGGTTTGGAAGGTAATGTGACCAAGTGGTGGGATGTCCGTTTCGGTGTGGAGAGATTTTGGCAAGGTATGTCGGATGAGCATCCAGTAGGCACCGATACTGAGACCATAAAAGAGGGTCAGACCGAGACAACAACTTACATTGGCTCCGGTTTTACCTTTGGGAACCTTGCCATCGACATTCAACTCGATCCACAGTTCATCCTTCGTGGTCCCAACTTTGTTTCGGGACAACAAGGCGACATCGCGCAACGGGCGTCGGTGAAGTACACTTGGTAATAGGCTACTGAGATTTCAGTCTGACACTGACACATTCAATCAACCGGGGTAGGCTTCTACCCCGGTTGTTTTTTAGATTCCTCACCGAACAACCTGAAGGTTGAACTCCAAACCTAGCAGTCAGGAGTTCGTGCTTTAGCGTGTCTATACAATTTAGAATCCCTGTTAATTTCTACAAAGAATTCAAGTATTAGCGCATAACCACGAACAACCTGAAGGTTGAACTCCAAACCTAGCGTTCACAAATTCATGATTTTTACCAACATCAACTCAGGTAAATATCTATAATCTTACTTAATAGCTTCAAAGCATCCTCTTTTTTGCGTTGGAAGCTATTGCGTCCGATGATGCTGCCGAAACCGCCGCCGGCGTTCAGCCCCTTGATCTCCTCGAGCACCTTGTCATCGCCGCCCTTTGCACCGCCGGAGAAGATCACGATCCGTTTGCCGTCGAAGGCGCTCTTAAGTACCAGTTTCACTCGGTCTGCCAGTGTCTCGATGCTTGTTCCGGTCTCTTCGATGACTTTGGCGTTCTCTTTCTGGGCAATATGCTTTTTCGGGGGTTTGACTTTGATTATATCAGCACCGAGTTGCGCGGCAATTTGTGCGGCATAACAAGCGACATCCACCGCAGTCTCATCCTCCTTCATCAGATGCTCGCCGCGCGGATATGACCAGACTACCGCCGCCAATCCAGAACTTTTAGCTTGGAGGATCAATTCACACAGCTCCTCATACATAGTTTCACGTTCCAGTGATCCCGGGTAGATGGTGAAGCCGATCGCCGCACAGCCCAAACGCAGAGCATCTTCGACTCCCGCCGTGATCGCCGGGATAGGATCGGGATCATCATGCAGGATATCATGGCTGTTCACCTTCAGGATAAAGGGGATCTGCCCGCCATAGACATCCGCCGCGGCTTCGATGAATCCCAATGGTGCTGCATAAGCGTTGCACCCGGCATCCAAGGCTAATTGCGGATGATATAATGGATCAAATCCTGCCGGATTCGGTAAAAACGTACGTAATGGACCATGTTCAAATCCCTGATCTACAGGCAGGACAACTAACTTACCGGTTCCCGCGAGACGCCCTTGCATCAACATCCGGTAAATGTTGGTGCGAACACCCGGGTTCTCATGGCTGTACCAACTTAAAATCTCACGTACACGTTCTGTCATGGTTAATCTCCCTATAATTGAATGTTCACCGGCGATGCCGGTGGATTGTTTTTTATTTTGCTTATCTGCAAACGTATTGGTTTATAATGAAAAATGCAAGGCGAATAAGCCTCGATTGAAAAATCGCCGTGGATTAGGACAGGTAGCAACCACCAAACAGGGTATACGATAATTTCCGGGACTAATCAGAAGGGTTGTTGCTGCGAAGCCGGCAGTCCGAGAATAAAAGAACCTCATTGAGTGCCCTGCACTATTTGTTGTGGAGGAACCAGAGAAAGATATCAGCATCGTTACCAGAGGCAAATAAGAGGAACGACATAGGATTTGCAATCGCAATTCATTTATGAGTACTTTTTCTTCTTGTTCTAAGATCATGATTTACGATAATCCGTTTTACCTATCATCTTGATTTCTCTAACATCGCATTCCTTTATCGAATAGCGATATCGTCACAAGAACCAGAGTGCGGAGGCTCGAAATGCGACGCGGTATACTTATTATTGTTATGTTGTTTGCCCTATTCGGTTTCGTATGGGCTCAGGTCGACCATTTCCAACCTGTTGAACCGACAGGTCGTCCTTTTTCAATCATTGTACAATCAGCTCTAGTGAATGATTCCCCCCTAATGGTCGGAGATGAGATTGGAATTTTTGATGCTGATCTCTGTGTCGGTGCCGACCTCATCGAAGCTGGGGATTTGCCCATTGCGGAAAATCACCCTCTTGCGATCATCTCCTGGCAAGGAGATCCAGGAAATCAACAACCGGGTTTCACTCCGGGGAATATTATTATGTATCGTATTTGGTCGGACGCTGGTGGATTTGAAGTTGAAGCAGAAGGTGAAGTTGTTGCAAATCCTTTTGGCGCCGATGGAACTTTTGGCACCGGTCCATTTTGTCCTGTCCGGCTGACTGCAACTACAGCCTCCGGAGATATCGAAGGCACTGTGATCTCCTGCATTACCAATGAACCGATCGAGAATGTGACTGTAGTTCTGAACGATGAAATCGAGAATCCTGTGCTCACCAATGCCTTGGGACAATTTGGATTTTATGGTGTCGCTCTCGGTCCCAATGTTCTGCATTTTACCCATCCAAATTTCTACCCCGGTGAGAGGACAGTAGTCGTGAACAGCGGTCAGGTCGTTAACGTCAATATGGTGATGACCTATCCAGATGCTGACGTCACTACTCCCCAGGGCAATGAATTAACTGTTCTTGGCGCAACGAGAACCGGCTCTCTTAACCTGCGTATCACCAACACCGGTTGTGCCCAGTTGGAGTGGAGGGGAACAGTGAATGTGCCTGGGCAACCCAATCAAACCTGGCTCGCTTTAGCCCCTGCCCAGGATCTTCTGCCTGCTAATGAAAACCGCACCATCGTACTCAACGCCAACCTCAATAATGACCCGGGATTTGAACCGGAACATGGTATGGAACTACCTGCAAATGTCGTATTCTCTAGTCCAGTTATGTGGGATGATCCTCCTACGATCCAGGTGATTATCCATTTTATCCTCACTGGACCAATTGTCGGTACAGTTCGTGAATGTGATGAAAACGGACCAGGAATCCCCAATGTCTCGGTTTATCTGAATGATGATATGGTTACCCCGGCAGCTACTACTGATCAAAATGGTCATTATTCTGCCGATGCCCCGGCTGGTATGAATAATTTACATTTCCGTCATCCCCAATACCATAATGCCGATTTATACGATGTACCAGCACCTGCCGGCAATGGTGACGCTATTATGACCTATCCGGATGCCTATGCCAACTTTCCCCAGGGGCGTGAATTGACTGTCATTGGCGCGACACAACGCGGCTCTATGCCGTTACAGCTTGTCCATGCCGGTTGTCACGATCTGGTCTGGAATGCGACTGTTGTTGTACCCGACTACCCCGGACAAGCCTGGTTATCTTTAAATATCACCCAAGGCACACTCGCCATTGGGAACACTGCTAATCTTACGCTGAATGCCAATTTGACCGGGGATCCTGGATTTACACCTGAAGATGGGATGAGGATCCCGGCGCAAATACAATTTGGCTCCAATGTGCTCTGGACAGATCCTCCGCTTGAAGCGGTCGAAGTGGTGCTGGCTTATAATGGCGAGATCACGGGGATAGTGACCGAGTGCAATGATGGCGGACCTATCGAAGGAGTTTCAGTTTTTGTCGGCGGCAATCTGCAGCCGGATGCAATCACCGATGCCTTGGGCAGATATACATTGAACCTGGTTTATGGGCAGGCATACAACCTCCGCTTTACCCATTCAACCCATTATGAAGTAACAAGGCAGAATCTGACTGTCCCAACGACTAATGATGTCGAGATGTCTTTCCCCGGTGTCGAGACGGAGAGCGATTTACAATTAATTGTAGATGGTCTGACCTATACGGGATCGCTGATATTCGAGATCACCAATAACGGGTGCGCAAGTCTCAACTGGTCTACATTATCCATCATTCCAGCCCAAGCTACCTGGTTTAGGCTTAATCCTTCACCGGGCACATTGGCTGGAGGAGAAATGACCGAGATCACCGCGAGCACTACGGATTTACGCCAAAGCTTTCCCCCGTTTCGACCCGGGCATGATCCTGTCATACCGGTCGTCATCACCTTTAACAATGCACCCTCTGATCCTTACTTGGAGGTGCATCCCTCTCTCAATATGTCGGTCGTGCTTGATATCGACAACAGCATTCAAGGGATGGTGCGGGAATGTACGGCGGAGGGACCACCTATTGAAGGTGTCGGAATTCATGTGGAAAATAGCGAGCAGCCTTTAGCTGTGACCGATGAACTGGGATATTATTCAGTCGACGGTTTGCCGATCGGCTATATCTATGATCTTAGCTACCGTCATCCAGGACATTTCCCGGTGGCGAGGGACAATATCTACCTGAACCAGGTCGAACCATTGCAGATGCCGGATATTGTAATGACCTTCGCGGCAGCGGAGGCGTCGACGGATTCCCTCTTTGTGGTTGTCGAGATCATTAACTTCTTCTCGGATTCTGTCGGTTACGCCTCTTTTGAGCTGGAGAGCACCGGCTGCCTTCCGCTGCAATGGCAGTCTACTGTTGTCGATCCGCAACAGCGCTCATGGCTCAGACTTAGCCCGAGTAGCGGAACATTGAACATTGGTCAGACACTTCCCATCACACTGACTGCGGATTTAAGAACACCCCCAGTTGGGCTTGTTTTGACCCATGAACTGATGATACCGGCGCAGGTCGCCTTCACCGCGCAATACTGGGATAACGCGCCAACTATCGACGTTTACGTCTTCTGCGTCGATTCCACTCAGTATCCCCATTACGGCAATGCCAGCGGGCAGATTTACCTCGCGCGGTCATCGCCTCACATTGGAATACCGAATGCAACTGTGACCATCGGAGCTGCTGAACCGGCTGTTACAGATGCCAATGGCTACTATTCCATTCAACATATCATTACCGGCAACAATCGACCGGTGACTGTTTCAGCAAACGGCTATTTTACCTTGAATACCACTGTCCGTATTCGTGAAGGGAATAATCCAAATCTTGACTTCCCACTCGAACCTTCTCAGGGTGTAGACCAGCAGCCGATCATCATCACTGAGTACAAACTCTGGCAGAACTACCCGAATCCTTTCAATCCGATCACTCAGATACAATTCGATCTGGTCGAGGATCAGTTTGTCAAAGTATCCATCTATGACCTGATGGGACGCGAAGTTTACAACCTGGTGAACAGTAAAGTCAGCGCCGGACGTCATGCGGTTGAATTCGAGGCGACTGATCTGCCGACGGGGATATACTTCTACAACATCGAGACCGAAGTCTTCTCGGATATGAAAAAGATGCTGTTGATCAAATAGGTCGTGGTGTGAGTCCATAATGACAGGGTGACTACAGAACTGATAATGTATCGGAACTGATAAAGCGTCAGTAGGTGAAAATCGGCGTCGGTTATCTTAACCTGACGCCGATTTTTATTCGGAAGAATTCAACCAACTGCCGGTTTTCCTTTTATTATGATTGTCCGAAAATGTCTTTGCAAACCACCCGAAGCAGGCAGTCCAAAAATACTCTTACGGTTATTAAAAAAGGGTGCCCTGCACTACTTGTTGTGCAGGTTTACTTGTTGTGCAGGTTTACTTGTTATGCAGGTTTACTTGTTGTGCAGGTTTA
>CAZCRQ010000128.1:0-7920 GCA_964501095.1 uncultured bacterium
GCCAATCCCTGCATTGGCTGAATGGTTTTCCGCAGCCGCAGGGTTGATCCTCTATCAAATTGCGATCCCAGATATAACGCATCTCCCCAAGGGGGGTGAATCCTTCAACTTCACCCAGGATGCGTTCGAGGATCGTGCTGCCGCTGCGTCCCCATCCACAGATATAGAGAAGTTTGATCATGGTTTTTTATTTTTAGGCTGCAGGCTTCAGGCGCCCGATATACTGAATTATAAGCGATTCAATTTTAAAGGGAAACTTTATGCCAGCCATTCCTCCACGAGTCAACATCCTAGGTGTTGAAGTGTGCGCAATCACTCTGCAGGAAGCTGTGGAGATCATTGATTTCTGGATTGCCTCGCATGAACTGCATTATGTTTGTGTTACCGGTGTGCATGGAATAATGGAAAGCCGACGTGATCCGGAACTGCGCCGCATCCATAACGCCGCCGGTCTGGTCACCCCCGACGGGATGCCGTTGGTCTGGCTCTGCCGTTGGCAGGGATACAAAAATATCTCGCGGGTTTATGGTCCCGATTTGATGCTGGCGCTGTGCAAGTTCTCACAGAAGGCAGGTTACCGGCATTTTTTCTATGGTGGCAAACCTGGAGTGGCTCAGGAGTTGACGCAAACTTTGACACAACGTTTTCCCGGGATGCAGATCGCAGGAAATTATTGCCCACCATTCCGCCCGTTGACAGCGGAGGAGGATGCCGCGATCATTAGTCAAATCAATGCATCAGGTGCGGATATTGTCTGGATTGGACTGAGCACCCCAAAGCAGGAGCGATGGATGGCGGAGCATCTGGGGAAGATCGAGGCGCCGGTGATGATCGGGGTAGGTGCGGCATTCGATTTTCATACCGGAAGAGTTCCTCAGGCACCCCGCTGGATGCAAAAAATCGCCTTGGAATGGCTCTTTCGCCTCATTGTGGAGCCAAAACGTCTCGGGAAACGATATTTAAAAAATAATCCCGAATTTCTGGTTTTGATTATACTTCAGTTGCTTGGGATTCGACAAAAGTAATAGCAGGATGAACAGGATTTTAATGATTGGCAACAATTAAAATATGCGACGACGCTACCAATACATACGATCGACACTGATAATCTTTGATGCCATTACGGTTTATTTTGGATTTCTTCTGGCATATAAATTCCGGCGTATCGACTGGTTTTCTGCACCTCTTAACCGGGAGCCAATGGAAGCCTCGCTTTATCACCAACTTGCCATTATCTGCACCGGCATCGTAATCCTGATATTCTTCTGGCAGGGGCTTTACCGTCCGAACATGAACCATCTCAGGCTGGAATTCAATCGCCGGTTTCTCCGATCGATCCTGTTGTCCGGCGCGTTGATTTTTATCCCTTTTTATTATTTGCAGCATCTTGGCGACACCCGTAACCTGATTACTCTTCTCATCATCATTGTCCCGATTCTGCTCCTCATTCAGAAATCGATCATCGGAGCGTTACTCTCGCGTCATTATGACCGTCCGTTGCGACGCATCCGTTTATTGATCCTCGGGCATGAACGCAACAGCAGTTCTCTCTTACGTCGGACACTCTCCAATTGGGACCCGGGATATAAACTACTTGGCTTTCTTGCACGAGATAATGATAATAAAATCAAGGAGATATATACTGAAAGCGTGGTGCTGAAAGGTAAAGCTCCGGTTCTGGGAACATACGACTCTTTGGAAACACATCTTGTTAATGATCAAGTCGAAGAGGTGTGGCTGAATGATCCATCGCTGTCGCAGGAGGAATTGGTACGTGTCTTCGATCTTTGTGGGAAGTATCGTACCCAAGTGAGCGTAGTTCCCTCGATCGGCAGGCTGCCCGCCCAGGCGGTTGACACGGTGCATGTCGGCGGGCAGGTGCTCCTGCGCGAAAAACATATTCCCAAACGCCCAATTTACGAGTGTAGCAAACGAGCTTTCGATTTTATCATTTCATTCTGTGATTTAGTTATTCTTTCGCCGCTGATCCTGTTGATCTGCATTATCATTCGGTTGGATTCCAAAGGGAGCCCAATCTTCACTCACTTGCGGATCGGGAAGGATGGCAAACCGTTCAAGCTCTTCAAATTCCGCACTATGTTCAGCGGTACGGATCCTTATGCCATCACCCCGCGGAACCGTCAAGATCCCCGCATCACCCGTTTCGGACGCTACCTCCGTAAGACTTCCCTCGATGAACTTCCGCAACTATTAAATGTACTCCTCGGAACGATGAGCCTGGTTGGACCACGCCCGGAGATGCCGTTCATTGTTGAAAAATACAACCGTTTTCATCGTCTTCGTCTGGCAATAAAACCCGGCATCACCGGCTTATGGCAAATTTCCGCCGACCGCTCGATCCCCATTCACCGCAACATGGACTATGATCTCTATTACCTCGACAACCGCTCCTTGATAACCGACATGGTCATCCTCTGGCGCACGCTCTGGACGGCGATAAATGGGATCTGATATATTAACCTAAATCTATATAGATAAATAACCGTATATCTGTAAAACAATTATACAATAAATCCTGAAAGGATTAAACCGCTTCAGCTTCTATACACAAGCGATGTCCGGTAACAGTAGCAACTTTCAACAATGTGCTGATGGAAAGGCGGCTGTAATCCCCACTTTCGAGACGTGAGATTACTGATTGCGTTGTGCCTATACGCTTTGCCATGTCAGCCTGGGTTAATCCTGATTCTTCACGCATTCGGGCGATCAAATGATATAGATGGGTGCCCTGCACTACTTGTTGTGCAGGAAATATGAACTGGCAGTATAATCACCCTGCACAACAAGTAGTTCAGGGTACCCTTCGAGAAACCACAATCATGAATCGCAAGCACGGAGGCTTACGCTACCCGAAAAAACACCAAGGCGCAAAAACACTCTTCATGCCTTTGCGCCTTGATGGTAGAGATTATCTTGTAAATCCTATCAATCTTGTCTGAATTACTTGAGCAGCATCACCTTCTGAGTTTTTACCTGACCATTGTAGCTTATCTGGACGAAGTAAACGCCGCTGACCATTTCCTGATTCACGGACTTAGCATCGAAAATGAAGCGATGTGTCCCAGCTTCAAAGTTGCGGTCAAGGGAGTAGACTTTCTGCCCGAGGACGTTAAAAACTGCGATTCCGACATTCCCCGCCGCAGGTAAAGCAAACGGAATGGTGATTGTGGGATTGAATGGATTCGGGTAACCGTTCTCAACCGTAAACTCGGATGGAATCACGCCGCTGTCGATAGTGATTGTGGCATAAGCGCCTTCGCCAAACGAAGCATTGGCGGATGCCGTTGTCGGAATGATCAATCCTTCCGCATTCTTCATCACAATCTGAATTTCATGCCCCACAGTAAATCCAGGAAGCTCATGCTCAATAGATCCACCCCAGGCAACTACTGGCGTAAATGGACGATCATCGAGAACGAGAGATTTTCCGACCAGCAAGCTGCCGTCAAGGAGTTCGATGGTTGACGGATCAAGCGCTTCGAGGTTGTCAGCCAATTCGACCAGAACGATGTATGGCAGACCGGTCGCCGCAGGTGCGCTATCAACCTCCGGAATCTCCCAGACATCTGTAGAGGTTCCAGCATTGGCAAGCAGTGCGGGAGTATAGACAAGATTCACATCCTGGTCAACGAAGATGTAGTATCCCTCGCCGCCGGTCATGCTGCCGATGGTGTTGATAACGGGCGGAATGTAGAAGCGTCCATCATCCGTCATTACGATTACGATATGATCCTGGATCGAAGCGAGTGCGGTAACGATGCTCAAATCATAATTGAACGGGTAGCCGATCCAATTCCAGCGTCTGGCAAAGATTCTATAGGTCATATCCGGCGCTACCAATGGTCCTGTGGTTATGAGTTCGGAAACAGCGGAGCAGAATACCTGATATCCTTCAGTCAGAGTGATATTCCCAATTGTATTGATGTTTGGCGGGATATAAATGGCGCCATCATCCTGATAAACTATCTCCAATGGAGGATAGTTATAGAAGACCGCCGGAGCCCATAGACTAGGAGGAACCACATAGAACGAAATCAATTCAAAGTAACGTGCGGCGAAGGTATGAGTCAGCGTTAACGAGGAGATGGCTTCCAAGGTGATTTCGCTGTAAGCTCCAAAACTAAAAGTGCCGTTGCCATGACCATTCAGATAAGTGGCGGTTGCTGTGTATTCCATCTGATCGGCGTCCGACCAGACACGATAGAGTATCGGATTGCCAACGACATAACCGGGCAGTTGATTTTGGGGATCGCCGCCCCAGGCGGTCATAGCAAGGGGCCAATCATCGACTATTGAGGCGCCAACACAAAGATCGCCATCGAAAATACCGATTTCATCATTTATCACCAACGTCTCATCATCCAGAGTAGCGTCGTTGACTATTATCGCGTAAGGTATGCCGGTTGGTTCGACCGGAATAAAGTGTCCTTGCGGCGGTTGAACCACTTCTCCCTCTTCTCCTACGACCGTGATGAAGTAATCGCGTGTAGTTTCTGTCATCACGCCATCGACATAGTCGAACATGTGTCCTGCGCCGACATGATAGTTCGAGGCGCGCACGATATGCGGGAATCCGGCAGGATCGGTCAGCTCGATTCTTACCCAGAATTCAAGCAGATTGCTGAGTTCCTCCAACTCGACAAAATCGATATTCTGGTAATTGGGGTAAGTCTCTTCGGGAGTAACGGTGTAGGTGTCACTGTAAAGCTCAACGCCTGGTTCATCACCGCCGGCGAAGATATAGACATCAAAGTTGGTCTCTTCCTCAATATCACCGTTCCACATCACTCTCAAAGTATGAAGATTAAACGAGTTGAAAACATCCGGCGCCATATCCTCCACCGGTGTGAAATGCACCATCGGTCCATCGCCCTGGAGAAATCCTGAATAGAAATGAGTCGGCATACGATCGACATATCCGAATTCATACTCCCCGGCGGGACATACATCGATAGAGATGGTAGCGGAGGAGTTGTTGTCGGTATTTTCATCATTTTGTAATACCGCCCGGGTGTAAATCGTGGTCGTCGCAGCGGTCGTTGGAACCCAACCATCCAAACCATCATTAGCGTTGTTATCCAGCCAGCGATCTTGTGTCTGATTCGGTTGCAAGGTGATTTGCGGCGGATTGAAGGTGATCGGACGTCCGGCAAGATACCAGATGGTGACAAAATTCTCGGGATTTGTCCCGTTGTTGAAGAAAGTCACGTACGCCGGATTAAGCCGACCCACTGTCGCCGGGTAGGGAATTCTCGGATTCATCGTCCCGACATCGTGCTCGTAACTTGTGTTCTCAACAAAGAAATCATCGAATTGGATGTATCTATCACCAGGATTGAAGGGATCGACCGGTGATTCAAATTCCACCCGTATTTCGATAGTCAAACCGTGATATGGAGTCAGATCCCAAGGATTGCCATAGGATTCGCTGTACCGCGCCCAAGTCGGCGGGGCATCGGTGAAAACGTAGTTAGTGCCTGGATTTAACGCGTACGGATTGGTCGCATAGTACCAGGTTTCCGCGTCGGAAGGACGCACTTTGACAGTCCAGAAAGCATTATCCGGGAAGGGATTGGGATGATCCCATGCACCTCTGAGATAGACATCCAACTGAGTTTGACCTTCAGTGACCTCCGTCAAGTCAATCTCCTCAGCGTATTGCATATAATGCACAAATCCGAGGGGGATATCTTCAATGCCTAACACATGGGTGGGTGAATAGGCATCAGGTACGGTATAGATATCCCAGGCGGGAGGAACCACAACATCCAATCCGGAATCAAAGGTGAGCGGACCACCAACGTTATTCCCATCGGCATCATCCGAGAAATAAATGACATTGCCGGGACCGGCGATCACGATATCATCGATTTGAAATCCGGTCCAGGTGTCATCTCCTTGATCATCGGCGGTGCAGGCGGCGGGATCGGAGCAGAAAGCGAAGCGAACCATGATATCGTTCTGCCCGACATAAGGACTCATGTCAAAAACCACTTGCTGCCAGGTGGTGAAATGCGTACCACCCCAACCGGGGATGTCGGGTCCCATCCGCCATTCTTGTCCAAAGGAATACGCCGAAGTAACATTATACTCTGGACCTTCCAATGGTTCGATCACTTCCCAGGTTTCTCCACCGTCGTCGGACGCCCAAACATTAGCCGCATCCCAACCATCATAAGGGAATTGCGCGCCTTCTGGATCTTCACAAATTAGACGGAAATAGAAGCTGAGTTCTGCCCAAACGGCACCAGTCAAATTTAATTCCGGGGTAATCATCCATTGCAGCCAATGGTTGTCATAACCGCCCCAGGCGCCGATGTTCTCATTGTAACAACGCCAGTTATCACCATCGTGAGGCTGCCAATCCGACGTTTGCCAGTAAATCACTTCCTGGGTATTCGCATCGATGAAGATCCAATCCTCATCTCCAGCCTCGAAATCCTCTTCCCAGAGAATCTCATCCAATTCATTCGCCCTGCGATCCGTTTGGTAGTCCTGGTTTGCATATACCGGACCGCCGTTAACAGAGAGGGGTTGTACTTCACCTGCCAGTGTTGGCGCAATTACAAAGCCCACCAGCAGACAAAAAAGCAGTATTCTTCGGAGCATGATCTCCCTCCAGCTTAGGTATGTTGAACTTATCACGTTGATCTGAATTGTCTTAAAATTGCAAATTATCGACTCTATAATATATGCGCAAGTCCATGATTTTCAATCTGATGTTTTATCACCATGTTCGATACGCCGAATTCATCGGATATACTTTGAATAGTAGAATCAGTGATATATTCGCTTTTCAACTTTTGCTGAATCAATGACTTAGGTGCAAGAAATTCAGCAGCGAAGGCACGGTTGCGCTTTTGTTTTTCCGAATATGATTCTGATACAATAGCGATCGGTTCTTCTGAGGATGAATTCAGAAACTCGAAGATTGCCCGTCCAAGCGCAAATGTTTTCGATGCTTCATGCTGTTTGGTCGAATTCGTATAAAAATGGGGGGAACCTGACGAATTGACTGCCATGGCAGCCTCCAAGAAATTTAGATTGGTATAGCCACCATTGCATGCTTGTTTCCAATCGTTTTTATCCAATTTGAAAATATCCGCATACTGATCTGAAGATCTGACTGTCACATCTCCTATGGATAGCTTATGACGAAGTTCTTGAGCAAACTTGTAACCTTGATCCCAAAGCTTTAATTTTGGATCGATATTCTGGATCTTTCCTCGCAATTCCTGCATTTGTTTCATAATCACCTTACTATTATTCCAAACCTCTCCGGCAAATGAATTCAATGCTTTGGCATGATTTGACACATCTTCAATTGTGACAGTACTATAAAATTCTTCAATTATCGTTTCAGGTAGTTTATTAGATACATCATTTATTGCTGTGGACTCCTGGTCGGTCAGTGCATAGGGATCACACCCCAACATTCCAGCGAGCCGGCAGAATTCAACTTCATCATCTGGTGCGTTTATAATCGCCCGCCACTCTTCGACCCGGTAGTGGACTTATACAACGGGCTCTTTGTCTTTTACGCTTAGGTGCTTTCATGGAAAGACCTGATTGTCAGATCTACTCCTTAATTATTTTATTAAACAAACTAAAGCCTTTATCCCAGAAAAGCAATAGCGCCGTTCAGGAACACAGACAGAATGCTTCAACTCGTTTCCACCCGTTTTTTTTCGCTTCTCTGGCAATACGGCTGATTGTAGTTCCGGTTCTGATCACATCGTCGATGAGAATCATTGTTGAATGTTCATCAGGAGGCGGGTAGACACGAAAAGCGTTTTCCAGAGCTTTTTGTCGCTCCTCCAAGGGCAAATTTGACTGATGAATCCCCGCTTTAACACGAACTGCAAGCTCTGGATGAAAAGCGAGATTCCACTCATTTGC
>CAZCRQ010000129.1:0-6267 GCA_964501095.1 uncultured bacterium
TCGCGATTCTCCGCAGGCAGGGACGCCTACGCTACCCCTCGCAGGCAGGGACGCCTACGCTACTAAAAATGAAATCCTCTGAGACCAAACAATATCAAATAATGGTTTGGAATTATCCCTATAATAACGCTCCCTCTCCCGCAATCGGGAAAGAGAATAAGCATGTAGATGCCGCTTGGATTCTTGAATGTTTGAAGCAGGCAGCAGAGAATCCGTCTCTCTCCTCGTCGTTCGGGATGGCGGTATTCGATCTTGATGCCACCTTGCTGGATAACCGTCCACGGGTGCTGAGAATCCTGCGCGACATTGTCAAGGATGCCGGAAATGACCTACCCGAGGAGGCCTGGGAGCTGGTCAACCGGATTCATCCGGCGACGATGCAGTATCGTGTTAAAGATACGCTGCGAAGTATCGGTATCAGCGATGTCGAACATTTGGAGTACTTTTACAAAGGCTGGCAGCAGCGGTTTTTCACGAATAAATATGTCACTTATGATGTGCCCCACCCGGGAGCGGCGGAATTTGTCCAACGTGTCGCAGATTTGAAACTCAGGGTCATTTACCTCACTGGACGCGACACTCTCGGAATGCGAAAAGGCACCTTAACCGCATTGAATCGTTATGGATTTCCCCTACCGGAAAATAAATCGGTCGAGCTGATTACTAAACCGACATTTTCCCAGGACGATTGGACATTCAAGAGAAATGCCATTGATCAATTGCGTGGGCGGGGAAAAGTTGTCGCGGTGTTCGATAACGAACCGAAGATGAGTAACCTGATGAAACAGGCTTTCCCTGACGCCTTCAATGTATTCCTCGACACCATGCACAGTCCGGACTATGAACCTCTTGATTCTGACATTGTGATTTTGAAGAATTTCCTTGTTTCCAGCTAAGATCATTCAAGCATGAACAGATGTCAATGATAGAATCGAAAAAATCTTCATCACAGGCATAAAGATACAAATAACAGCTTTTTTGTCTTAATATCTTTATTGTAAGGTTAATGATAGTAGAGAATATTATGCTATCTGCCGAGCTTATCCACCATTTGCCAGCTTATCGTTTCCGACGTTTCCTCAACTGGTTCCCAATGGGATTGACCTATGCTTTCCTCTACATGGGTCGTTACAACCTGACTGTCTCGAAGAATGCACTGGGCGACCTGATGACAAAGGAGGATTTTGGAATCATCTTCGCTGCGGGAACAATTGTCTATGCCTTCTCCTTTCTGATTAACGGACCGCTGACTGACCGATTTGGAGGGAAAAAGGCGATTCTCATCGGCGCTCTGGGTTCCGCCCTGATGAATCTGATCATGGGTTTGACGGTTCGCACTATGCTATTGACTGGTGGTGGAGTCGATTTACGAACGGTTTTCAGTATTTTATATTCCTTAAATATGTATTTCCAAAGTTTCGGGGCGGTGGCGATTGTCAAGGTGAATGCTTCCTGGTTTCATGTCCGGGAGCGGGGTATTTTCGGGGGCATTTTCGGCATCCTGATTTCATTGGGAGTATATTTTGCCTTCGATTGGGGCGTAGCGGTTGTCGAAGCAACCCGTGCCGAAGTCTCCTTGCAATTGAGTTTTATTCAACAACTGATCCGTACAATGGTGCGAGTCGAGGCAAACGGACCGGATGAAACCTGGTGGGTTTTCTTTGCTCCAGCACTGTTCCTTGTACTATTTTTTATAATCGAGTTGTTTCTGCTGCGAGACCGTCCGAGCCAGGCGGGTTTTAAAGATTTCGACACCGGCGACGCTTCCTCCGGTGAGTCAGACGCCCCATTAAGCATCCTCGATATCTTTAAAAGAATTCTCACTAGCAAAGTGATTTTAATCATCGCTTCAATTGAATTCTGTTCGGGCGTGATGCGCAATGGGATCATGCACTGGTACCCGATCTATATCAAGGAGGTTCAGCAATACAGCGCAGATCATTTCATGCGGGAGCATTGGGGTTTGATCCTGATGCTGGCGGGGGTGTTCGGAGGGATGTTCGCGGGATTTCTCTCGGATAAAGTCTTTGGCTCGCGACGCGGACCGGTTGCAGCATTGCTCTATGGAATACTCTTGATTTGTTCCCTCATGATGGTGTTTATTCTGCAATCACCCTGGCGGCTGTTGGGGGGAGTGGTAACTCTAATGAGCTTCAGTGTGATTGGGGTACATGGGATGTTGTCCGGGACTTCGACGATGGACTTTGGCGGGCGCAAAGCGGCGGCAACGGCGGTCGGGATGATCGATGGCTTTGTCTATCTCGGAACCGCTGTGCAATCGTTCGCTTTGGGTTTCTTAACTACTGCTAACTGGGCTTACTGGCCTCCTTTTCTGGTTCCCTTCGCACTCTTCGGTTTGATCCAAGCCCTTAGAATCTGGCATGCTTTCCCACAGCCCGTCAAAAAGAAAATTTGAGGATTTTTCATTGCACCAGCGGATGCGAGTATGTATTTTCGGGCGATAGAATTGAGCCGAGTAAACTTAAAAACTTTCGCTGAGAAAGGGAAAAGAAAAATGCGTAAAGGATTTCTGGTTTTTGCGGCACTGTTGTTGGTTGGAACGTATGCTTTCGGACAAGTGACCCCGATCCATGACATTCAATATGTGCCGGATCCTGCTACGGACGATGCCAGTCCGTTGGTGGGCAATGTAGTTACAATCGAAGCCTGGGTGACATTTGAACCATTATCCGGCGGGGGGAACAAATGGAACGTTGCCGATGACGCCGGCGCCTGGAACGGCATCTATGTCTATGGCAATCCCGGACGTAACTACGGTTTTGGTTGGAAATTAAGCCTAACCGGATTGATTGCGGAGTACAACAATCTCACGGAATTTGATATCCGGAATTACGTTGCTCAGGCAGCAGTGATCGATTCCGTGGTCGATTGGACAGCACTCCCGGCGGCGTGTGATTATACCGAGGTTCCCGTCGCCGGGCTCGACGCCGCCGCCACGGCTGAGCAGTATGAAGGAGTGCTGGTTAAAGTGGCGGAGGTTACCTGCTCCGCTCTGCCGGATCAGTATGGCGAATGGCAAATCCAGGACGCTCTCGCTAATATCGCCAATGTCGACAATCCACGCAGTACGGACTACGGCTACTTCCACACTCCGCAATTGAACATGCCGTATGAGTATCTCCGCGGCGTTCTTCATTATGATTACAGCCATTACAAAATTGTTCCGGAGATCGCTTATGACTTAAAAGTCCAAGCGACGGCGGGGAATGAATGGTACACCCCCATCGCCTGGTTCCAGCAGGTGCGTCCGATGGATATGACAGCGAGAGTGGATGCTGAAGGCGATTATTACACCAATGATTATTCCTACGCCAGCTTGATCCGGTATGGTTATAATCGTGAAGTTCCAGGGGATACACTAGGTCATACTCAATATGTAAAAGTTCACGGTCTAGCGACGGCTCCAACTGGATTGTTTTACGCTGGAACCGGCGTAAAATTCATCATGACCGATTTCGACAATTCAGTCGGAGTGTCAGCTCCCTGGAGCAGCATCCTGGCGTATTATTATGAACCACAAGCGTTCCCGGAAGTTGCTATCGGTGATGAAGTCGTCTTCTTCGGTTTTATCGATGAGTATCTCACCGGTGCGGGACACATGACAGAACTCTGGATAACAGCTCCGGCTGCGGTTCAGGGCGAAGACAATCCGATTCCTACTCCTCCTTTGGTACGAACCGCTGATCTACGCGATCCGCTGACCGCTGAGCAATGGGGAAATGTCTTTGTCGAAGTGAATGATGCAGTTGTCACCAATGACAATCCTCAATACGAGATGTTCATCATAGATGACGATCTCAGTGATAATGTCCCAGGAATCGCTGTCGATGATGATTCCGAATCACTTAGAACTCCTCCCTATACCTCTCCGCCGATTGGTACGAATATAACTAGCATCACCGGTTGGATTTATCACTACTACGGTGTGGCAGATCCGCTTGCCGACGATTGGATGTATAAGCTCTGTCCTCAAGGACCGACAGATATTGTAATTGGGGAAGGTCCGCCGATATTCCTCGCCGTTTCACGTAATCCTGGCGTACCTGGAGCCGAACAGGAGGTAGTAATCTCCGCGGATGTCTCGGATAACAGCCAGGTAGTCAGTGTAACGATTCATTGGCAGATTGGTGGAGGTGAGTTGCAGGAAATCGCCATGACCAACACCGGCGGAATCAATTGGGAAGGAACCATCCCCGGTCAGCCCGAAGGGACCGATGTCTGGTACTATCTCGAGGCGGAGGATGACCTGGCGACAACGACTACCAGCCCGAGTGACATCCTCATGGGACTGTACGGCTACTGGGCGATGGATGAAATCGATATTTACGCCATCCAGTACACTCCTTTCCTTTCCGGCGCCAGTCCTTATGACGGTTGCCTGGTCACAGTCTCCGGGGTGGTGACGACTAATCCTGAAAATTACAACGGTGTCGAACTGACGCGTGGAGATGATCCTCCTACGGTCTACGGTCGCTATGAAGGTTACTTCATGCAGGTTGGCGACGACTATCCCTACAGCGGCATCTGCTTCAGTATGCCGGAAGGTGCAACCGAGTTCCCAAGGTCAGGTAACTATGTGACTGTGACCGGGACAGTTGACGAATCCGGCTCCGAATGGAATTATAAATGGGGAGACAACACCAAATTGGTGGATGTGGTCGAGGTTCAAATCCACAATTATGGCGGGTATTATGAATACTACCCAGTAGACGCCGCATTGGTCAATCTGGATCGTGAAGCTTTCGAAAGCGTCATGGTCGAGTTTACCGATCTCACTATTACAGCGATCAATCAATACGACTGGACTTTTGAAGATGCTTCCGGGGGAAACTTCCTGCTTGACGATGACATGATTTATGAAGAGAACATGCTCGATTGGTATGATGGGCTGACCATCGGTTCAACAATCGATACTCTTCGCGGCGTAATCACTTACAGCTTCGGCTCTTGGAAGGTCGAACCACGTGGCAGTGGAGATTGCAGCGAAGTGGAGACGGTGGTGCGTGAATACAATCCGGCGATCATACCGATTAGCTTCTCCTTGGCGCCGGTCTATCCGAATCCATTCAATCCTACAACCACGATTCGATATTCGATTCCAAGCACTAGTCATGTCTATCTGACTGTTTATAACCTACTGGGGCAGGCGGTGCGCAACCTGGTAAACGAACCGATGGAACCTGGTGTTTATACCGCCCAGTGGGATGGATTGAACAAGTACGACGCGCCGGTGTCTTCGGGAACCTATTTTGTCCGTCTCCGCGCCGATGGTAAATCGAAAGTGCAGAAGTTGGTGCTGACCAAGTAACCTTTTACAGGGATGTACTGTTTACCAGCAAGACACCAAGAGTCAAAGACACCAACGCCTGTATGGTTAGCACAGGCTGTTCGAGAATACTCTCACGGTTATCAAAAAGGGTGCCCTGCACTACTTGTTGTGCAGGGAACATTTACAGATAGCTATTCTCCTGAAATACAATGAGTTGCATTTTCAAAATCAAGTTACCCTGCACAACAAGTAGTGCAGGGCACCCTTCCTTGTAGACTATATAGACATATTGATATTTCTGGATTCCTGCTTTCCTTGTTGTCTTGTATGTTATTGATATATTGTTTTGGTGGTGAGATGAATTTGGGGATCTGCAACTGCAGACTTAATTGCATCCAGATCAGGTAAACCGAGGGGTGGCGGTCGATGGAGTTGCGCCGCTTCTTCCTGCTTTCTCTCCCTTAATTGAAATCGAAGTTCCTCCCCCTATCATTCTCTGCGCAACATACCCGCACTCAAGGCAGATCTTTTCACTGTCATCCATGATGCTATGATACATATCAAATGTATAATCACACTCCGGACATTTATAGGTATAGGTCGGCATATCTCTCCTTGCTGTCAGGAAACCAGAATACTACGTTATAGATAGTCAGTAAATTACAAGCAATCAATAATTCGTAGCGGGAATTATAATTGAATCTGGTTGAAGAAGAATATCTGACACTTGCAGGCGAGAGTCGAGCGCGAGAACGAGTCAAGGGGAGCACTTTTTTAGCCATCGCAGTCCCAATAAACACAAACGAGGATGCCGACCACCGACTCAGTATATGGCGAAAGGAGTTCCATGACGCCACACATATCGTTTGGGCACGACGTCTGGCGCCCCCACTTGAAAGTGAAACACGTTGGGATGATGACGGCGAACCGCGTGGAACCGCAGGAATCCCTATCTTGCAAGTGATTACTCGTGCTGA
>CAZCRQ010000129.1:6277-7891 GCA_964501095.1 uncultured bacterium
TGGGGAGTCCTGGTCGTTGTGGTACGCTGGTTTGGTGGGATAAAACTCGGCGCGGGAGGATTGGCAAGAGCATACAGTGGTGCGGCGGAATCCGCACTTGCCGCTGCTCAAACTAAGAAAGTGGTTGTTCGACAAACCATGAGTATAATCGTTCCGCATCCTCTGGTGGGAATCGTCTATTCATTGGCGGAAAAGGCAGATGCTAAAATAGAAGCTCCGATATATATTAAAGAAGGCTTAAAAATCACCCTGCATGTACGCAAATCTCTCACTTCATTTCTATTTGAACAGTTGCAGGAACAGACCGCGGGTCAGGTAATTATCGAGCGGCAAAAGTGAATTACGAGATTTTTTTTATCTTTCTAGGTCTCTTCTTAAGCGCATTTTTCTCCGCGAGTGAAACAGCATTTACCGCCGCTGGACGGCTGGTTATAGAAGTTTTCCGCCGTCATCAAAGAAAAGGAGCATACACGGCGGCGAAACTGCACGCCAATCCCACACTCCTCTTCTCCACCACTCTGGTAGGGAATAACCTGGCAAATGTCATTTCCAGTTCTTTTGCGGCGCTCTATTTACAACTTGTCGGAATTCCCATCCTATGGATTTTGTTGATCAGTCCAATGGTAATTCTGGTATTTGGTGAAATTCTTCCAAAATCCATCGTGCGGGAGCATCCGGAACGGTGGGCATTGAGAACCTCGCGACCATTGTATTTTATCTACCGATTACTGTTCCCTTTAGTTATAACAGCTCAAGCCTCCAGCCAGGCAGTGCTCTTCCTCTTGGGGACAAAGCAAAAAATGCATCTTCACAATCCAATCACAGTTGCCGACATCAAAAGTATCTGGAGCGATCTGCGTCGTTATGGAGCCCTCGATAAAGCTGAGGTCGAATTGCTGAACCGAGCTATTCACTTTAAAAACCTGAAGCTTCGCGAAATTATGACTCCACGCGCCAAGATCATCGGATTGCCGATCCACACCTCGATCCAAACAGTCAAGGATCTTGTCCGCAGCACCGGATTTAGTCGTATCCCAGTGTATGAAGGCGACCTCGACCACATCAAGGGAATTTTACGGGCAAAAGATTTACTGGGAAATCCGCCGTCCCTGGCAGACATTCTGCAGTCCCCGCTTTTTATTCCACAACAGCAGCGTGCCGATCACTTGCTTGACCTGTTTAAACAAGAGAAAATGGGTATGGCGATTGTGATCGATGAATTTGGCGGAGTGGTGGGTATGATCACGATCGAAGATCTACTTGAGGAATTAGTCGGAGAAATCCAGGATGAACATGAATTTAAGTTTCCGATTGGAAGACAACTTGCCCGAGGGGTCGTTCTCCTCCCTGGCAGAACCTCACTGGAAAACATCGATCAGGCTTATGGAATAGAATTACCCGCCGGCGATTATGAGAGCATCGGAGGATTGATTGTCTCGCATTTCGGACGTATCCCATTGACAGGGGAAACTCTCCAGTTGGAAAAATGCAGTATTACGGTCGCCACCGCTGACGAACGCCGGATTAAACGCGTGCTGCTTAGATTACTTTGAGAGTTAGGTAGCGTAGGCGTCTCTGCCTGCGAGGGGTAGCGTAGGCGTCTCTGCCTGCGAG